>CAZLKI010000197.1:0-5973 GCA_964560035.1 uncultured Synechococcus sp. | reverse complement strand
GCATTAGCCAATCACAAATAACTAAAGCAGGATGATGTTTCTTGGCAAGTTCTATTCCTTCCTTACCATTTTTAGCAACGATCGCTTTGTAGCCCTGCTCTTGAAGGGTATTCTTAAGAACCATGCGCATGACAAGATCGTCATCAATTACTAAAATTTGTAACATTTATAATCCCCGAAGTACTAGTAAGAATTACAAGATATTTCTGTGTCTGCATTTTAAAGTATTTGATACCAGAAAAGAAGAAGATTTGATTCATCTTTTTAGATCGAGAATTAGAGCGTGTTTGAGAAGTTGTATATATCTCTAGGCGCTTTTGCAAATCATTATTCTTTAATATTTTAATCATTGTTTTGCGCCGATCGCAGAGACTCAAATGGCATTGTCCAACCAAGTAATTGCAGGCGAGCCATACTTTGTTACTCACAGCATGAGGGAAAAACCAAATATTCATCACTTTACGGCATCGCTATACGCGACGAAAACTTCTCAAATACTCTCTCAATCATCGCTGGAAATCATTATCATTGGCAAGTTAACAATCTAATAAACTGTGAAATTAATTCTTTTTTGACTGGATCTTGAAGTTCGCCTATCACCATCGATATAACGGCGATCGCTAAGTTACCAAATAGTTTGAACTGGGTACTGCGCGATCGCACTATCTACAGTTATTAGAGAAAAATCTTCAACAAGGCTTTGAGCAATCAATAGGCGATCGAATGGATCTTTATGAAAGTTTGGCAAGCTGTTGATTTTTAAGATACGGGATATTTGAACGGGTAGAATCTCAAACTGATTAGAAGCGACACGAGTAGGAATATAAATTTCTGGTGATTCGGATAGCGATAGTTTGCCAGTTCCGACTTTAATAATAATTTTCCAAGCGCTGACAACGCTAAAGTAAATGTCGTTATCTGGATTAGTAATAATATTTTTGGCGGTTACGGATATTTGTGGATCATCGGCAACCCACCAAAGAAACGTATGGGTATCAAGTAATACTTTCACGATCTTTAAACAAGAAAGTCAGCAAGAATATCATCGGGCAATGGTGCGTTAAAGTCGGGAGCAATAAAGATTTTGCCTTTGTCTTGACCTGCTAAGCGAGGTTGGCGTTTTCTTGGGCTGGGTGTAATTGTGGCAACTGCTATGCCATTTTCACAGATGATAATTTCTTCGCCCAGCAGAACTCGTCCCATTAGTTGGGAAAATTGTTGGCTAGCTTCAGGGATGGTGACAGTGATAGACATGGGTTTGTTATTAATTCGGCTAAGTCGCGATCGCATTGCCTTTATTATGACAAGAGTTAGATTGCATAAAGTGCATTAAATTTAGAAGCTATAAAAAATTTTTCCTTTGTCTTGACCTGCGATCGCTCTTAAGAAATTTTGAGAAAGACTGATTGGATAAGAATCGGGATATTTCTGAAGGGATGTAAAACTAATAGGTCGCGATCGCAAATCACTATCAAAATAAGGGCGATCGCCTCAGACTAGACCAAAAGTTTCAATCCGAAAAAGCCTGAATGATTAGGTGCTATAAGTCTTTAAGAAATCTCTACTAACTTACCTTCAATAAACTTATGCAAAATACTAGAAATAAATGATGGATAGGGAAGTCCTTCTGCTAAGGCGCGTTTTTGCAGCAATCTTAAATCTTTTTCGGAAACTGAAATGCTGATAGTACTATTTTGGGAAAGGGTTGCGGAGGCAATTTTTCGGTGTTGCTCTAATTCCTCTTGCCAATTTGCCGATCTAGTTAGTTGATCTGATTCAAAAGCATCTAATATTTCTTGTTCTTCTTGGTCTAGTTTATTCATGGATGTCACCTAAGTATTTTTTAGTAGCTTTTTGACTTGGAATAATCGTTTTTAAAAATATTCCTTCTTCTGATTCAACAAAGGGGACTAAATAGACATATCCTTCAACGACAACAACAGATATTTTTGATTGGAATAACGCTCTTGATTGGGACGGTCGAAAACCTCAATTTCATCGCCAGATTGAATGTGAAATACAATTTCTTCAAAGCTAATTTCTCGCTCTTGTTGAAGTAGTTTGTTCTTGTCAGGATTCCATAGGTAAAATTTCATTTTTAGGATGTGCTGACGAAATTAAGCAATTTATCTTTGCCCGTTATCAGTATAAACTTTTTGCATTTAGCGCGATCGCTATTTCTGAAAATGCATTCTTACTAAAGCGCGATCGCCTATCAATATCAAAATAAAAGGCGATCGCCTCGTACTTAAATCCTAGCCTTTATCTCCCAGAGAACCCTAAATCACAGCCTGATCGCTTTTAATAACTCCAATCTTAGGCGATCGCGCTTAGTTGCCCAAAATCTAATGTTATCTTTCTAATTCTAGTTTTCGCTGTCTTTGAGAGATTTCCAAAAGGACTTCATAAAGTGTTGGTTCGTGGCTTGATTGAATGTCATCTGCTTCATGTTTGTGGTGTGGGAAAGTGGCCAACTTCGACGTGATGGGGCGCATTGTCATAGCGGAAAATCATGTTCTGACTTTCGTTCATGTAATGATATCGATATTTAAGCTTTTGTATGGAATCTGTATTTTTGACTTCAACAAAATCTAAACGATGGTTATTTTCAAAGATGACTGAGCCGCCAATATAACCTTGTTTGACGTTATAGATTTTCTTGGTCAATGATACAAAACGGATGTTGGGAAATTCGCGAATAGTTTGCTCAATTTGGTGGAAGTACGCCTCAATCATCTCAATTCATAGAGTTGAAGCTGGTTTTGGCAGAGCATTTCATATAATCCTGACCACACCATAAAGTCTGCGTCATCTTCTAAAATACCCTGTGAGAATTGATTCTGAAACTCTTCGGATGTCATCTTATATTTTTGTTCAAATTCGCCTAAATCTAATCGTAGATTTAAAATGCTTTTCTGTAATTCAGAAATCTGATAGGAGATAATATTTTGCGCAAATGTTTCGGTGTCTCGCACCGAGTCTAAAATCTTTTTAAGTCGTTGTTCTGTTTGGGGTTGTATAGAGAATTGAAAATCCAACATATTTCCCTCGTTCATTGTTCGTTTTTGCTTATATTATTTTAGCCCAGTATCTGTTTTTTATACTTTTGCGCGATCGCCTATCAATATCAAAATAAAGGCGATCGCCTCAGATCAATCTAAAAGCTTCGATCCGAAAAAGCCTGATACGGGAACTACAAATATTGGATTTCGATTGGTTAAAAATTTGGTGAGCTAAGCGATCGCCTAAAGTACAATTTCAACAGTCCAGAAGATAAGATAGTTGTAATAATTGGTCTAATCAAAGGAGATACTTATGACTTATTTAGAGTTGCGCAAAAAGGTTGAGCAGCAAATAGCTCAGTTGCCTCTAGAGCGTCTTTCTTTGGTTAGTAGTTTTATTGATTCTATTCAACCTAAAAATGACTTAAGCGAGAAGCAATTACGTTGTCTCTCACCTATCAAACGCAGTAAAAAAGCAAGCGATTTGTTAAATTATTCGGGAACTTGGCAGGGTGATGATTTGCTGGAATGTCTTGACTATGTTCGAGAAACTCGCTCTATTACTCAGTTTTAACTTTGCTTCCTAATCTGCTTTATGACTTATTTGCTTGATACGAATCATTGCAGTTACATTATCAATGGCGATCCTAAAGTTACAGCCAAATTAAAATCTCATTCTGCGGATACTGTTGGGGTTAGCATCATTACCCATGCGGAATTGTTATATATGGCTCAAAAGTCAGCGTTAAAGGCTAAAAATTTAGAAACGATTCACAGATTTTTATCTGAGGTGGATCTTTATTTTCTTGATGAAGAAACTGCCAGTATTTACAGTCATCTCAAGGCTACGATTTTTAATCAGTTTGCGCCCAAGGATAAGAGCAAGCGGCGAAATGTGAGTATTGAGAGTTTGGGATTTAGCGATCACGATCTTTGGATTGCGGCAACAGCTATTCAGCATGATTTGATTCTGGTTTCTGCGGATAGTGATTTTCAACGTATTAACCAAGTCAATCCTTTTTTGTTAGAGTCGTGGGTATAGTATTTTTATCGCTATTTCTGAAATGCATTCTTACTAAAGCGCGATCGCGTATCACCATCAAAATAACTGCGATCGTTATTCGTTGAAAGTAAAACCGCGATCGCTTCAAATGATGTTAAACAAATGCTTGATTTATGAGGCGATCTCTATGGTGCAATTGCTTTAGAATAGTGACATAAATATTTAGTATGAACTATTCTGAAGCAATGACAACCATAGAATTAATTGTCAGCGAGTTGAATTCAGTACCAAAGCCTTTGTTAGAAGAGATACTTAGTTTTATTCGGGCGGCAAAAAATAAAACTATGCGATCATCTGAAAAATTAAACCTTCAGCGTGTTGCGGGTCTACATGATGGGCAAATCTGGATAAGTGATGATTTTAATGATCCTTTGCCAGATGAGTTTTGGTTGGGGGATGATAAATGATAAGAGTTTTGATTGATACTCATGTTTTTATTTGGTGGACAAGTGATGCCAAAAAACTATCGTCACGAGTTTATGATCTATTACTAGATCCGAATGTTGTGTCTGTTTTAAGTGTTGTTAGTATTTGGGAAATGCAGATTAAGTCATCTTTAGGAAAGATTCAGTTTAAGATGCCTCTACCAGAATTAGTGAATGATGAGATAAGTCGTAATGGAATTGAGTTACTTCCACTTTCTCTGTCCCACATTTATGCTCTCAGCACTCTTGGCAATCATCATAAAGATCCATTTGATCGCGTATTAATTGCTCAGTCTATGGACACAGGCTTACAGATTGTTAGTATTGATGAAAAGTTTGATGCTTATGGAGTGCAGCGTTTTTGGTAGGGGCGATCGCTTTAAATGATATTAAACAAATGCTTGGTGTATGAGATTTTAGTTAAATCGCTATTTGAATCAGCGCAGTAAAGGCGATCGCTATTTCTAAAAATACAATCTCACTAACGCGCGATCTCGCTTATCACCATCAAAATAAATGCGATCGCTTAGCGTAGAATAAATACGGTATGTATCAGCAAAACAAGAAATCCCATGCAAAGTACAACTAATATTGAGCAAAGCATCTTACAAAATTTGCGATCGCTACCAATCGCAAAACAGCAGGAAGTTCTTAAATTTACAGAGCGTCTTCAAGAAACTCAGCCTATAGCCGTTAAACCATCTCTGCGAGAACTAGCTGCGATGCCTTTAGCTCAAAGGAGTCGGCACATTGCGCCATTTATTCAAAAAACTGCTAACGACTTTCTTAATGATCCAGAACTTACCGAGTTTTCTGTTTTAGATACTGAAGATTGGGAACTTGAAGATGATCAACCCTAGACGTGGTGAAATTTGGTTGGTCGATCTGAATCCGACGAGAGGACAGGAAATACAAAAAACTCGACCTGTTGTTATTATCAGTGCTGAAGCATTTCAGCCAATTCCTCTTAGAATCATTGTTCCGATTACAAGCTGGCAAGAAAAATTTTGAGATCGCCTTTTTATGGTAAAAATCGAGGCTAGTCCAGAAAATCAACTTAGTCGTGATTCTGCGGGTAATGTTTTGCAGGTTCGTAGTATTTCAACGGAGCGATTTGTAAAACGGTTGGGGCAAGTTTCAGATGAGATTTTACAAGAGTTGCTGGCTGGTTTGATTGTGTGTGTTGATTATGAACCAAATTCATAGATCGCCTATCACCATCAAAATAAAGGCGATCGCACAGCTTTAGCTCAATTTATTTGATTAGACTATAATCAGAAAAATCTACTTTCAAATCTATTTTTCTAGGATTGCTTATGTCTCCATCTAATGTTGAAGAACGTCTGTCAAAACTTGAAGCTGAAGTTACGCAGTTAAAACTATCTTTGTCGGCTAGTCCAGAGACTATTAAGCCTTGGTGGGAAAGTATTGTTGGTGTATTTGCTGACGATGATGCTTTTGATGAGGCGATCGCGATCGGTAG
>CAZLKI010000196.1:0-5996 GCA_964560035.1 uncultured Synechococcus sp. | reverse complement strand
AACCCTAGATTAGACTAGGACGCATAAATCATCAACAGATTATTTAGAGGTGGAAATATTTTAAAGTTACTTCCGCAGTGCAAGATAAAAAGTTGTTAATAAAGAACTGCGCCCGCGCTTGGGATGGAGCAAGATTAACATTTTCACCAACATTTATGATAGCTTGATTTTCTCTTAAATTTTCTCTTAAATTTTTTGTTGAATTTTTTATTAAATCCTTAAATTATTTGTTAAAACTATTCTTTCCATCTAATCCCTCTTTTAATCTTTACTGGGGAATATTACAGGCGATCGCTTTGGTGTTGCCATTACAAAGTATATTGACTCCATTATTAGGCGGGATTTCGATCTTACTATTTTTAGTTAGAGAGATTTTAGTTAAAAAAGCATGGCGATCTCTAGATACCATAATTAATCGGGGATGGCTGGCTTTAGGAGGTTGGTTAATAATTACAACTTTGACGGCATTCGATCCGACAGTGGCATGGACGGGACTATTTAACTTTTTACCATTCTTTTTATTCTTTGCGATCGCTCAGACTTTAATCAAAACTAGCATTCAATTAGAGCAAATTCTAGGGCTTTTAATAATCAGTTCTATTCCTGTTAGTGTTTTAGGGTTGCTTCAAGTGATAGTTAATCGACCAGATTGGCAGTTTCCGCGCCTATTTAATGCCTATGAAATTAGTTTGGGCATGAGCGAAGATTATCGAATTGGGTCGTTATTTGGACATTACAACGAGTTGGGAATTTACCTAGCCATGATTTTGGTTGTCGCCGTTGGAGCTTTAAATCCAAACCAAGATCGGATACGGAGAAGTCTAAACTGGATCGCTTTAGGGCTGGGAATGGTGGCGATATTTTATAGTGGTTCTCGCAATGCGATCGCTTTACTGGGATTGGGAATTATCGCTTTGGCAATTTATCATCGTTACTGGTATCTAGTTGGCGGGGTGGTGGCAAGTCTGACTTTAATATTATGGGCAGCATGGGGTAAGTTTTTAGGAATCGGGGGAGAATGGCTGCGGGTTTTATTTCCGACTGGGATTATTACTAGGTTAGAAAGTACGATTAATTCCAATCAAGCTGATTTTACTTCTACGATTGACCGCCTCAATGCTTGGAAGTTTGCCACCGAACTGATTCAAACTCATCCAATTCAAGGATGGGGACTGCGAAGCTTTGAATTAATTGCCAAGAGTATGAGCTACGATCTGCGCGGACTACCTCATGAGCACAATTTTTATCTGACTTTAGCCGTGGGCGGCGGTATTCCTCTTCTTTTCGGATTTATCTTTCTAGTGGGATGGATCATTTGGCAGAGCTTAAAAGCGGATCTACCGAAGTCAACTAAAAATCTAGTATTTGCCTCAATTGTGGCGATCGCTTTATTCTATTTATCAGGATTACTTGATGTGGTTTTCTACGAACCAAGGGTTAATATCCTCAGTTGGATTTTGCTAGGAGGAGTATATGGTGTATCTTGCCGTGAGGTAAATCAATCAAAAACATAAGGTTAATCTAAAGTCAATTACATCCCTACCAAAACTCTTATGCCAAAATATAAATGCGAGTATCAAAAACTTTAATTAAAGACATTCAATAATTATGCAAGAGTCAAAACATATAATTGCAGACCTTCTAGATAACGCCCTTGATAATCTGCAACTTCTTCAAGATTCATATAATACCGAAATATTAGAAACTTCAATTTTGAGCGAATCAACTCTTATTAAAGACTGGTTGAGTAAAGCAGAGGATGAAGCATGGCAGGACTTGTAGATTTATTAAAAAAGGGAGATGTAGTTATAGTTCCTTTCCCATTTTCTGATTTAAGTCAATCTAAACGTAGACCTGCTCTTGTTATTTCTAACCTGCAAGGTGACGACCTAATTCTTTTAGGACTTACGCAGCGTAAAAAGAAAACCTATATCTAAAGTGGGTTTGGGGCACAGCCCCAATTGAGGGCTTCGCCCTCAAACTCTCTCACACTAAGTTTCTATAACTTTGAGCGCGTAAGTCCTATCTTTGTCAAATTACCAGCCAAGCAACAAGAGATAATTATACAATTGGGATATCAGCAAAAGATTTTAGTTCGGGTGGTTTAAATCAAGATAGTCATGTTAGACCAAATCGCCTTTTTACTGCTGACAGACAGATTATTTTATATAAGGTAGGCAACCTCAAATCAGAGAAAATAAGTGAGATTATTGCCAAAATAATTCAAATTGTACAATCCTAAATATTCTAAATCCACAACGAACTAAATCAAAGAATAGTTAAAGGATCGATATCGATCGCCACGCGAACTGCTTGATTATTTATCCATGCTTTTAGATCCTCTAAAGTAGGCACGTGAATCAGATTTTGGGGATGGAATTTTAATAATATCTGCCAACGATAGCGGTTATTTACTCTTGTAATCATAGCTGGGGCGGCTCCTAATACTTCCCATGCGGATTTAGTTCTTAAATGTTCGCTTAGGGCGATCGCCACAGATTCTACGAGGTTAGAGTTCTCACTATTTAGTCGAATTAGTGCCATTTGTCCGATGGGGGGATAATTTAATTCTGTTCTTGCCTCTAGTTCCCTTCGCATAAATTCATCACCATCATAATTTTGTACTGCTTGGATGACGGGATGTTCGGGAGTATAGGTTTGAATAATCACTTCGCCAATTTCCGCACCGCGACCCGCTCTCCCAGCCACTTGGGTTAAAGTTTGAAATGCTCTTTCCCCTGCTCGATAGTCAGAAAAATTAAGCAATCCATCCGCCGAAATCACACCAACGAGCGTAACTTGAGGAATATCTAAACCTTTAGTTAACATTTGGGTTCCCACTAACAAATCAGCTTCGCCTGCCTGAAATTTTTCGATTAAGTGACGGTGTTCGTGTTTATTTTGGGTGGTATCGCTATCAAAGCGGATAATTTTTAAGTTAGGGAATAGTTTGGATAATTCTTGCTCGACTTTTTGGGTTCCACTACCAAAGTGCTTAAAATAGGGGGAATTACAGGAAGGGCAGGGAATAGGCTTGGGTTGGGCATAGTTGCAGTAATGACAGCGCAGCATCTCACTATCTTTAGATTCGTGATGATAGGAAAGGGAAACATCACATCGGGGGCAATTAAGCACAAAGCCACAACTCCGACAAGAAACAAAGGTACTGTAGCCTCGGCGATGGATAAATAAAATCCCCTGTTTTTTTTGAGCTTGCATCTCAGTTATAGCTGCTTGTAATTCCCTACTAAAGATCGACCAGTTTGCGGATTTCAGTTCTTCGCGCATATCTATTACTTGGATTTTAGGCATTTGCTTATTACCAATTCGTTCGGGTAAAGCCAGATATTTTACTTCTGAACTTTGCTTATCTAAAATTTGAGAAGATACGGCATAAAGAACTTCTGATGAAGGTGTAGCCGAACCTAAAATTAACGGGCATTCTGAAAATTGCGATCGCCATTCTGCCACAGTTCGGGCATGGTAACAGGGTTGAGGTTGGTCTTGCTTAAAGCTGGGATCGTGTTCTTCATCTAAAATAATTATGCCTAAATTATGTAATGGCGCAAATACCGCCGATCTCGTCCCGATCAAAATTTGCGAACTGCCATCGAGCATCTGTCGCCAAGTATCAAACCGTTCGCCATCGGAGAGTTTACTGTGATAAAGATTAACTTTGCGATCGCCAAATCTCGCTCTAAATCGATCCGTTAATTGAGGTGTTAAGCCAATTTCAGGCACTAAAACTAAAGCTGATTTTCCCTGTTCTAATACGATCGCGATCGCCTGCAAATAAACTTCGGTTTTTCCCGATCCCGTGACTCCATGTAAAAGAATGGTGATAGATTGAGCCTCTTGATTAAATGAAGAATTAAGAGAAGATTGAATACTCTTAAGCGCATTTGCCTGATCGGTCGTGAGAATTTTAGGGCGATCGCTTTCCACAAAGTGAGTTTTTCCACCCAAACGCAAACATTCTCTTTTGGTAATCGCAATTATGCCTTTACTTGCCAAAGTCTTTAATGATGCCAATGTGGTTTTAGCTTGAGTGATTAATTCCGATTGAGATAATTCGCCTCCTGCTTGATTTAGAATAAAAATAATTTCCTTTTGGCGGTTGCTAAGGGCTTCGGGATCGGAATTGAGTAAAACTATGACATTCTCAAATTTGGGTTGAGGTTTAGTTGGGGGCTCTAAATAAGTAGATATGTATCCCAATGACATCAGCGATCGCAGTCCACTGGCAGCATATTTGGGCAATTTTTGCGTGATGTAATGGCGAGTTAAAGATTTTTCATGTTCGCGCAGGAAATTCCAGACGATCAGGGCAGCTTTTCCTAGTTTCGGTTGCACAGCATCATGATTGAGATCGTAATTAACTCTAATCCTATAACGGGACTGGTCTAATAATTTAGGGGGTAGAGCCGCTTTAACCGTTTGAATTAAAGAAGTTCGGTAATAATCGGCGGTCAGATTGAGAATTTGCCAATAATCTGGTGGAAATAAGCCTGTATTTACGACAGCGTAGACATTCTTAAGCTCATATTCATAATTAGTATTAATGGAATTATCTAGATTAGGATTTAGTTTAATGGCGATCGCCCCTACATATCGCTCTCCAAAAGGCACAGTTAAAATATCTCCAACTCTAACCGTTAGTTCATCAGGAACCGTATAGGTTAAAAGGCGATCGATTCCAACACAATCGACTAATACTTGAACTTGAGTCATATTCCCAGATTTTAGAGGTCAGATATTGTAGGAGCTTATTTCTAAAAGGTATCCGATAAATTTTGTGATTGAAAACATCTTATCCCTGTGACTGCAAGCAATGTTTAAATCAGACTTTTAGGGGATTATATTTTAGTGTTATTAGCGGAACAAGATCTAGAAATAAGCATCTAACACATAAGCGTCTAATATATAGGATAAAGGTTGTGACTTCTGATATTGAGAAAGGTAATACTGCGAAAGGTATGAATAAAATTCTTCGGATTAAGATTGGGCTAGGGATTGTTGGCATTTGCATAATGGGTGTAAATGAAGGAATGGCGATCGCTGCTCCTTTAACATCTCACTTAAAATCTCACTTAAAATCTCAAGTCCAAGTTATTGCTCAAAAAATCAGCCAAGCTCTATTTGGACTGGGGCTACCTAAAACTGCTGGCACGGGCGGAAGCGTCAGACTTAAGGATGATGTAGGCGGATTTGAAAGCTCTGGAGCTAAATTTCTACCAATTTTGGCTTTGTTAGTGCCTGAAGATGGAGCTAAGACTGCATCAGACCGCCCTACAGTGTATTGGAATATGATCTTAAATACTCCTCAGGACTATAAGCTCACTTTCTTCTTACAAGAGACCGCCGAAGAAAATTCTAAAGTTGTGTTAGAACAAGAAGTTACAATTACTAAGGGTGGATTATTTAAGTTTCAAATCCCTCAATCTATAAATGCTAATACCCCTCGCCGTTGGGGAATTAAATGTAAGTGGCCCAATGGTAGAATTGTCGCTGCTAATGGTATTTTTACTGTTACCGATCCCAAACCAGAGGTCAAAATGGCACTTAGCACTGCTAAAACCGATCTAGATAAAGCTAGAGTCTATGCCAGCAATAGCTATTGGTATGATGCCTTAGATGCCTATACTAATTGGATTAATGCAAATCCTCAAGATACTGGAGCAATTCAAGAACGCGGTAAGGTAATTACTGAAGGGTTTAAAGATCGCAAAGGCTTAAATACTGAAACCTTCGTAGCTCAAATTAATACTGCACAAATTCAACAGTTTAAGTAAATATTTTAGCTTTTTCACGAATCTAGCTTTTTCACAAATGTAGTCATAGCCTGCATGATTAAGACATTTTAGATGAGTAGGGGTGTGTGGATCTCCTCCCTACGAAGGGGTTCCACTAGCAATTGCAAATTCAAATTTTGACGAGATAATAGAGATCCCAGAAGATAAAAAGTATAAATTCTGGGTAACTTTTATGGAAGCAAT
>CAZLKI010000195.1:0-6063 GCA_964560035.1 uncultured Synechococcus sp. | reverse complement strand
GGTTTCATGGATTTCTAAGCCATATCTCGCAGCTAGATTATCTAATAAATGCGTAGTGGCAACCGTGCGGACGATCGCTCCAGTTTTATGTTTATTTACAACCAAATGCCGAGCTAATAAAAGCAACACAATGTTAGGTGTTAATACAGTTCCCTGCTCGTCGACAATGCCAAAGCGATCGCTATCTCCATCCGTTGCTAATCCCAAATCGGCTTGACCAGCTTTTACCGCCGCTACCAATTCAATCAACATATCCCCTTTAGGTTCTGGCATTCCGCCACCAAATAATACATCACGGTAGGTATGAAAAGATTCAGTTTCACAACCACAATGCTCTAGCACCACATCTAAATAACCTCTAGAAGTGGAATACAGCGCATCATATTTAACCTTGAGTTTGGCACTATGAATGCGATCGCAATCCAAAATTGTATAGATAAATTTGAGATATTCAGGCTTGGGATCGAAGCGGGAGATTAAATTATTATCGACCCCAGTTGGCACCTCATCCGAAGAACTATCAATATTCGCCACAATCGTATCGGTAATCGCAGGCGTGGCAGGACCAGCATAGTCTGGAATATACTTGATTCCACAGTAGGGCGCAGGGTTATGACTGGCAGTAAACATTAAAGCCCCAGCCGAGTTGAGATGCTTGGCAGCATAGGCAATTACAGGTGTAGGGCAATCTCTGTCTACAATTTTCACCGTCCAACCTAAACTCGCTAAAACATTAGCGGCAGCGATCGCAAAATCTTCGGCTAAAAATCTGGTGTCATAGGCAATTAAAACGGGGCGGCTTCGATCGTAGGCGGTGCTTAAATATTTGGCGATCGCTCTAGTTACTTTTCTGACATTAGGGAATGTAAAATCGTCAGCAATAATTCCCCGCCAACCATCCGTCCCAAATACAATTTTGCCTGTACTTTCGCCAATAACCTGTGCTGCGTTCATATTCTTATTCCTTATTTTATCTAAATACTAGAATATGCCAGTCTGGCACCCTGTTAATTTAAAGCTATTACTCATGTTTCCAAGTAATCTATTTAGACGATCTGATTGAATTCTTTCATTTACTTAAACTAAAAGCATATATTGCTCTACAAGCAACTTTCTCAGTTAAGCAGAAGCCGCAAAGTTCATGTCCGTTTAAAAAAACTGGCAGATAATTAGGTAACCCCAAGGGCACTAGATTTCGGAACTACAATCGCTTCAAACATTACATAGAAATTGAAAAATAAAAAGACCACTATTTGTATCCCAAGAGCTAGAAAAAGCCCTTGATGAAATCTATCGTTTCCCCTTAAGACAATCAGCGATCGCTAAGCTCAACTCTCGGTTTAGTATCTACTGCAATTCATCCGATCGGTAAACCGAGAGTCTTCTTGCGGAGGGAAGATAAATTACTTAATCCAGACGGTTTTAATATTTAAAAATTCGTGCATTCCCAGCATACTCAGTTCTCGACCGTAGCCCGATCGCTTGATCCCGCCAAAAGGCAAACTACAATCCGATTTGACCATAGCGTTAATAAATACCGAGCCTGCTTCTAACTCATTTACAAGGCGATCGCACTCACTTATTTCTTCCGTCCAAGCACTAGCACCCAGTCCTAAATTTGAGTCATTTGCCAGAATTATAGCCGCATCTAGATCTGGTACTCGAAATAAACAGGCAACGGGACCAAATAGTTCTTCGGTATAGGCGGGGCTGGTTTTGGGAATATCCGTTAAGATTGTGGGGGGATAAAAATTACCAGCTTGCTTAGGATCGATTTTGTTATTATTAAGTCCACCGATTAATAATCTTGCACCTTGGGCGATCGAAGCTTGGACTTGTTGATGAATTTCTGCCCGAATTTGCGGTGTAGCCAAAGCCCCCAGATCGGTATCGGGTAGCATTGGATCGCCCATTTTTAGCTGACGAAATGCTTCTACCAATTTTGTCTCAAATTCATCGGCGATCGCACTTTCAATAATAAAACGCTTGGCGGCGATACAAGATTGTCCGTTATTAATCATACGGGCGATTACGGCGGTTTTAACTGCTAGATCGATATTGGCAGACTTTAAAACAATAAAGGGATCGCTGCCGCCCAGTTCTAAAACAGTTTTTTTAAGTTCATGCCCAGCAATACTAGCTAGACTTTGCCCTGCGGCTTCACTGCCTGTAAGAGTGGCTCCTTTAACTCTGGGATCGCGGAGGATTTCTTCGACTTGTTCTGCCCCAATTAAAAGCGTTTGAAATGCCCCTGCGGGAAATCCAGCCTGTTCGATGATTTCGGCGATCGCTACTGCACATTGAGGTACATTTGACGCGTGTTTAAGCAGTCCCATATTGCCCGCCATTAAAGCTGGAGCCGCAAACCTAAATACTTGCCAGTAAGGAAAATTCCAAGGCATCACGGCTAAAATAATGCCTAAGGGCTGATAGCGGACAAAGCTTTGACTAGCTTCGGTATTAACGAGAACATTCTCAAGAAATTTAGCAGCATTCTCGGCATAGTAACGACAACCCACAGCGCATTTTTCGATTTCACTAATTGCACTTTTAAGAGTTTTGCCCATTTCGAGCGTAGCGATCGCTCCCAGTCTGTGTTTATCAGCTTCTAAAATATCCGCAGCCCGATGCAGCCATTCTGCCCGTTGACTTAGGGATATAGACTTATAATCTTGGAAAACTTGGTGGGCGATCGCAATTTTAGAACTGATTTCGATAGATGTAAGGGGCGTAAAAGTTTTGATAACTTCGCCCGTGGTGGGGTTGGTGGTAGCGATCGCCATAATAAAGTGATCTCTTAAAATATTGAATTTGCAGATTTTTGCAACTTCTTGCGTTAAAAAACCATCATAATCTCAAGTAAGATTAAATCGACAGTGTAAATTTGAAGATATTTTAAGGACTAGTCATGATCTCCCCGCAAACAGCTTGGCATACGATTTCATCACAAGAAGCAACTAAACTTTTGAGGTCGGATCGAACTACAGGTTTAACGGTCGCCGAAATCAAAGAACGGCAAGCTCAGTACGGGCGCAACGAGATTATTAGCAAAGCGGGACGCAGTAATCTGCAAATCTTTATCGATCAGTTCACCAATATCATGCTTTTAATGCTGATGGCAGTGGCAGTGATTTCCGCAGTATTAGATTGGCGCAAAAGTGAATTTCCTAAAGATGCGATCGCGATTTTTGTGATTGTCTTTCTCAATGGCATTTTGGGCTACGTACAGGAAAGCAAAGCCGAAAAAGAACTGTCTGCCCTCAAAAAACTCTCCTCTCCCAATGCCAGAGTAATTAGAGATGGTACCATTGCCGAAATTTCCTCCCTAGATCTAGTGCCGGGTGATATAGCTTTTCTCGAAGCAGGCGTGCAGGTATCGGCAGATGGGCGCTTATTAGAATCTATCAACTTAAAAATTCGAGAATCTGCGCTTACGGGCGAGGCAAATGCCGTCGATAAGAATTCCAATCTGGTTTTAGAACCCAACGAACCTTTGGGCGATCGCGTTAATACCGTATTTCAAGGTACAGAGGTAATCCAAGGACGTGGCACCATATTGATTACGGCGATCGGAATGGAGACGGAGTTGGGCAAAATTGCGGCGATGATTCAAAATGTCGAAAGCGAACCCACGCCCTTGCAACAAAGAATGGATAAGCTAGGGAATATCCTCGTTACGGGTTCGTTGGTCTTAGTATTTTTAGTGATCGCGATCGGCTTATTTCAAAGCGGCATCCTCCAAAATTTAATTGATACTAACTTTAATAATTTCGGCGAGACCCTATTTGCCAATGATATATTTGAAAACCTCTTAAATACCTCCTTGAGTATGGCAGTGGCAGTAGTACCCGAAGGACTGTTGGCAGTTGTGACGGTAACCTTGGCTCTAGGGACTCAACGTATGGTCAAGCGCAATGCCCTAATTCGCAAACTCCAAGCTGTAGAAACCCTCGGTTCGGTAACTACTATTTGCTCCGATAAAACTGGAACCCTCACCCAAAACAAGATGGTGGTCGAGACGATCTTTACTGCCCAAACCGTTTCTCACATTACAGGCAGTGGCTATGAACCAATCGGCAAATTTTTAGATGTAAATCAACAATCTTTTAACCCCATTGAAGACTACGAAGTAAATGCGCTATTAATGGCGTGTACGGTTTGCAATGATTCACATTTACAGAAAAACACTCAAAAAGATGGTGCAGGAGCTTGGGCAATAATTGGCGATCCCACCGAAGGCGCATTGATTACGCTGTCTGCCAAAGCAAATATCGAAGCTGCTGTTTTAAACGTCAAGTTACCCCGCGTTGCTGAAGTTCCATTTTCTTCCGAGCGCAAGCGCATGAGCGTAATCTGTAAAGATACTCAAGCTAATTCGTATTTACTATTTACCAAAGGTTCACCAGAGCTAGTTTTAGAATGTTGCGATCGCATTCAAATCGGTCATGAATTTCAGCCTATTACTACCGCCCAACGCACCCAAATTTTAGAACAAAACGATCGCCTAGCCCGTGAAGGAATCCGAGTTTTAGGATTTGCGACCAATATCCTAGACATTTTACCCGACCCCGAAAGCCTAGAATCCTCAGAACGCAATTTAGTTTGGCTGGGTCTAGTAGGAATGCGCGATGCTCCCCGCTTAGAAGTAGCCGATGCGGTCGAAACTTGTAAACAAGCAGGTATCCGTACGGTCATGATTACAGGCGATCATCAATTAACTGCTAAGGCGATCGCTTTAGATTTAGGAATTGCCGAAGCCAATCAACAGGTAGTTAACGGAACCGAGATCGAAAAAATGTCTGAATCCGAACTGATGGCGATCGCCGCACATACCACTGTCTACGCTAGAGTCGCCCCCGAACACAAACTTAGAATAGTTAAGGCACTCCAAGCTAATGGTGAATTCGTAGCTATGACTGGGGATGGGGTTAACGATGCCCCTGCGCTCAAACAAGCAAATATCGGGATCGCAATGGGCATAACTGGTACCGATGTTTCCAAAGAAGCAAGCGACATGATTTTGCTCGATGATAACTTTGCCACAATTGTTGCCGCCGCCGAAGAAGGTCGAGTTGTTTATACTAATATTCGCCGATTTATTAAATACATTCTCGGTAGCAATATCGGAGAAGTAATCACGATCGCTGCCGCCCCAGCCTTGGGTTTGCCCGGAGTTCCCCTGATTCCTCTACAAATTTTGTGGATGAATTTAGTTACCGATGGCTTACCCGCTCTAGCTTTAGCTGTCGAACCTCCAGAGCCAGATATCATGCAAAGACCGCCATTTAGCCCTAAAGAAAGTATCTTCGATCGCGGTTTGGGCTCTTACATCATTCGGATTGGGATCGTGTTTGGGATTCTGACTATCGGTTTAATGGAGTTTGCCTATAATAATCCCGATGATACTTGGCAAAAACATTGGAAAACCATTGTCTTTACAACTTTGTGTCTGGCACAACTGGTTCACGCTTTGGCTGTGCGTTCTGACAACCGTTTGTTAATTGAAATGAACTTTTTCTCTAATCCCTTTCTGCTCGGTGCTGTAGTAGCAACTGCTTTATTACAAATGGCACTGCTATATATCCCGCCCATCAGTCAATTTTTTGGCACCGATCCTTTAACTTTGCCCGAGTTAGGAGCATGTTTGGTGATTTGCGCGATGGTATTAATTTGGATTGAAGGTGAAAAGCTATTTATTCGCTGGTTCCTTACTAAAAAAGTTACTTAAGAATTTAATCACTAAGTTTTGAAGCTAAGTAATGGCATCCACATTTCTATCCGAGATTGTTATTCGTAAAGCAACGCCAAGTGACCATAGGCGGCTTAACTTTAATTTATATCTGCAAGTTATTTATTCATTGATTTTCTTTAGCCTATTTATATCAATTATTCAATCAGGAAATACAAGCTTTATATTTATAGACTTTTTTTTGAGGATCATATCTAACCTATTGGGGCTAATTTTATTTGTCACATTTTTTTCTGCCATAGTTATGGCGGTTAGTTTAGTCCATAAAAAAGTTGTGAAAGATAAAAAATATTTTCATGAGAATGAGATTTTTT
>CAZLKI010000194.1:4393-6098 GCA_964560035.1 uncultured Synechococcus sp. | reverse complement strand
GCAACAGGGCGAATTTTTACTGGCGTTTTTTAACTCAACTTTTGTGGCGATCGCGGTTACTGCCTGTCAAATTTTTACCTCTGCCCTAGCTGGATATGCACTAGCGAGATTAGATTTTAGGGGTCGGAATGGGGTTTTATTAATAATTTTAGCAACCCTAATTATTCCGTTTCAGCTATTAGTAATTCCCATATTTTTAGTATTGAAATGGGGACATCTAGTTAATACCTATGGGGCATTAATTTTACCCACAGCTGCCAATGGTTTTGGGATTTTCTTAATTCGCCAATACATTCAAACCATTCCCATTCAGTTAGAAGAAGCGGCAACTTTGGATGGAGCAAACCGCTTACAAGTGCTAGGTCATGTGATTTTACCTCTAACAAAACCCGCCCTAGTTACTTTATTTATATTTACATTTATTGGCGAATGGAATGATTTATTTAAGCCCTTAATTTTTACAACTCGACCCGAATTAAAAACCGTGCAATTGGTATTATCGGGATTTCAAGAGCAGTTTACCGCCGATTGGTCGCTATTAATGGCAGCCGTGGCGATTGCCACAATTCCTGTGATGATTTTATTTGCGATCGCCCAAAAACAACTAATCCGAGGCGTAGCTGCTACAGGTATTAAAAATTAACAATGAATAACCTAAATTAGAGTAAAAGGGAAAAGTCAGCCAATTCAAATTTATCGATTAAACTGGCAAGAGCTAGAATTACCAGTAAATTTAGAAGAGATACGATAAGATTTTGATTAATTTAATTTTCGATCTTAAATCATGACTACAGAAACAATTTTTAGTAAGATTATCAAAAGAGAGATTCCTGCCGATATAGTCTACGAGGATGATTTGGCTTTAGCATTTCGCGATGTTAATCCCCAAGCACCCGTACACATTTTGGTAATTCCCAAACAGGCGATCGCCAAGATAAGTGATGCCGAACCTCAAGATCGAGAATTATTAGGTCATTTATTGTTAGTGTGCGGCAAAATTGCTAAAGAGCAAGGCTTAGAAAACGGCTTTAGGCTCGTAATTAATAATGGGGATGATGGCGGACAAACGGTTTATCACTTGCACGTTCATATTTTAGGCAAACGATTTATGCAATGGCCCCCCGGCTGAGCTAGAACCTTGAATGAGGAAGAAAGAGAAAGAAAAATGTCTGATTATTACTTTTTACTCGGAGCGATCGCGATTCTTCTAGTCCTAAATTTAACTTGGAGCATACTCTGGTCAAAATCCTCTCGGCAGGTACTAACATCTTTGCGTTCCGAAACTGAGGACTTAAAACAAGATTCACTCAAACTAAAGCAGGAAATCCAAGCTCAGAGAGATCTAATTACATCCGAATTTCAGATCATAGTCTTCGAGCAACTGCAATCTTTACTTACCCAATATCCTACAGTCAGCGAAATGGTAGAGATTATGCCCGATCTGCCTGCGAAAAATATTTTGGCACTGTTTACGCCACTCGATAACCTCATTACATCTTGGGACTATCAAATCATTGGAGTGCCTTGGGTACAAGTTAATTACAATCCTCGACTACATCAAGCTGATAGTCCTGATATTCAAATGGGGGAACTGGTTTATATTAGGTTTGTGGGCTATTCCTGTGGCGATCGCATTCTCGTACCTGCTCAAGTTAGTCGCACTCTGCCTTTTACTCCCGAAGAAATTAAAGCTCGAACCGAAGCC
>CAZLKI010000194.1:2161-4293 GCA_964560035.1 uncultured Synechococcus sp. | reverse complement strand
AAATTCTATGAACCTACCAATTGTGAGTTTGCTTCCAGCTAGTAATTATGAGTTAGATACTTTGGCGATCGCCTTAGAAAATTTATTAGAACCATTAGGTGGAATGGCTAGTATCGTTAAATCGGGCGATCGGGTGTTATTAAAACCGAATCTTTTAACTGGTTCCCGTCCCACAAAAGAATGCACGACTCGTCCAGAGATTATTTACTGTGTGGCAAAAATGGTAATCGCCGCAGGAGGCAAACCTTTTCTCGGTGATAGTCCCGCCTTTGGTACGGCGATGGGAGTAGCGAAGGCAAATGGATTACAGGCGATCGCAGCAGAATTAAATATGCCAATTGTGGAATTTCATGGAGATCGTTATGATACTTCTAAAGTTAGTGGGGAAATTAGCAGTGATTTTAAGCATCTCCGACTGAGCAAAGAGGCAATGGGTGCGGATGTGGTAATTAATTTGCCCAAAGTGAAATCCCACGTGCAGCTAACCGTAACTATGGGCGTAAAAAATTTATTTGGCTGCGTGCCGGGAAAAATGAAAGCTTGGTGGCACATGGAAGCAGGAAAAGATGTCGATAAATTTGCCGGAATGTTAGTAGCAACTGCCGAAGCGATCGCCCCTGCTTTGACAATTATTGATGGCATTATCGGACATGAAGGTAACGGACCCGGACAAGGAGAGCCGAGATATCTAGGAATGCTCGGAGCCTCTAAAGATGTATTTGCCCTAGATCGAGTGGTGGTAGAGATTTTAGGAGTCAATCCCCAACAAGTACCGACTATTAGAGTTGGCAAGTATCAAGATTTGGATCGAATTGCGATCGCGGGTTCCTCAATTCAAGACTTGCAAATTCACGACTGGCAATTACCGACAGAAATGATTCCCATTGACTTTGGCTTTCCGCGTATTATCAAATCCACCTTTAAGCATCTCTATATTAAGTTTATTAAAGAACCGATGTCGATCTATGCCAAAAATTAGGTGATAGAATTAACGGCAAGTACATGGAATATGTGGAGATTTGGGTAAGTGGGTATTGTAGTTGAAAATATCTCAAAGCAATTTGGTGACTTTCAGGCATTGGATCGAGTCAACATTGAGGTTAAAACTGGCTCGTTAGTGGCACTTTTAGGTCCATCGGGTTCGGGCAAATCTACTTTACTCCGCATGATTGCAGGGCTTGAAACTCCAGATGACGGTCGAATTTTGCTCACAGGTGAAGATGCCACCTTTCAAGAAGTCCGCGATCGCGGTATTGGCTTTGTATTTCAACACTATGCTCTGTTTAAGCACATGACCGTTCGTAAAAATATTGCCTTTGGTTTAGAAATTCGTAAAGTTACTAAAAATATTATCAAAGCTAAAGTCGATGAATTGCTAGATCTAGTGCAGCTTAAAGGACTGGGCGATCGCTATCCTTCGCAACTCTCTGGCGGACAAAGACAAAGAGTGGCACTAGCCAGAGCTTTAGCAGTCGAACCCAAAGTTTTATTACTCGACGAACCCTTCGGAGCATTAGATGCCAAGGTACGAAAAGAACTTAGGGCATGGTTGCGCCGACTCCACGATGAAGTTCACGTTACCACCGTATTTGTCACTCACGATCAAGAAGAAGCGATGGAAGTTTCCGATGAAATTGTGATTATGAATCATGGTAAAGTCGAACAAGTCGGAACCCCTTCCGAAGTCTACGATCGTCCTGCTACGCCTTTTGTCATGGGCTTTATCGGTCATGTAAATATCGTCTCGCAGTTTGCCGATCGCAATGGCAGTCCTGACCCAATTTTTATCCGTCCCCAAGATATATCGATCGAACTCGAACCTCTAGCAGCTACCTTTCCCGCTCGGATTAATCGCCTCATTCATTTAGGTTGGGAAGTGCAAATAGAATTAGTTTTAGATGACGGACAAGTTTTAATGGCGCATCTGACCCGCGATCGCTTTGACAATCTCAATCTCATTCCACAGCAAAGAGTTCACGTTCATCCTAAAGATACCAAATCCTTTGCCCTTGACTATTCTATTTAATGGGAACTAATGGGGAAAATTGATTAATTTAGATTGAAAGCGATCGCTATTCCTTCCAACAACAAATATTCTAAAATGAATTGATGTGTTTTGAATGGCGATCGCT
>CAZLKI010000194.1:0-2061 GCA_964560035.1 uncultured Synechococcus sp. | reverse complement strand
TTCAGAAGGCGATCGCTTGAGAGTAAGTAGGTGGGTTAAATCAAATATAAGATGGCGCTTTAGCGAAAATTAAGGTAAACGTTGTAAGTTTAATTACGCCTACCTACTGAGATGACGAATTAAAATCAAAAGGTAAGTATAAATGAGGTAAACCGATGGCAGTTAATCAACTCCGCTATAGTAAAGAGGAATTAGCTCAGCAAGGTAAAAAGATTTATGAATCTCAGGTGCGAAATCAAATTGAGGAAGGAAATCACGGAAAGATCGTGGCAATTGACATTGAAACTAAAGCCTTTGAATTAGCAAAAGACAGTCTTACTGCTTCGGATCAATTGTTAGCCCGATATCCAGATGCTCAAATCTGGTTTGTCCGAATTGGATATCGAGCAGTTCATCGAATTGGTTCCATTGTTTCATAATGATTTTAGGCAGTGTCAATACAAATCGTGAGGCAGTTATTCAAATTGCGGTTTTGAGCGATAGTAAGCAAGTAAAAAGTGTGAGACCAGTTATTGATACAGGTTATACAGGCGATTTAATGCTACCGAGGACGACTATCAATGAGTTAGGGTTAACCTTTCGAGGCATACAGGATGCGATACTAGGGGATGGTAGCCTCAAACTGTTTGAAATGTATGCTGGCTCTGTGATTTGGGATGGAAAAATCCGAAGGGTTGAGGTTAATGCATCAGAAACAGAAACATTAGTTGGTATGGGGTTATTGGAAGAATACAAGCTAGAAATCGAAGGAAGATATGGTGGTATGGTCAGAATTACTGCTTTATCTCAACTTTAAGCTTGATCGGGTTCAACTTTGACCTTCAGAGGGCGATCGCTCAAATAATTTACTTCAATTTTGAGCTCGATTAGGTTTAAGTTTGAACTTCGGATATGTGATCGCTGAGCTTATTTAGTCCAACTATGAGCTTGGTTAGGTTTAAGTTTTAGCTTTGGAAGGCGATCGCTTGACAATTTTCTTGAAGCTTAAGGCATGATTAAATTCTACTTAGACAAGCGATCGCCAATTTTCGGTTTGCAAATTTGGAACTCGATCAAATTCTCTCTGATTTGCAGTAATCATCAAAAGATTATGCTGTAGAGCAGTAGCTGCTATCAAGATGTCATAAGCACCAATCGGTTGTCCTTGAGATTTCAAAATGGCACGAATCTGAGCTGCTTTTTCAGCTTCACTGACTTGAAAAGCGATAATTGTTACAGAACCAACAAAAGTAGAGATTGCTGGTTCAATTTTCTGGGCACGTTGGGGATTGAGAGCTAAACCATAACGGATTTCCATAACTGTGATACTAGAAATAGCGATGTCGCTGGGTAGTATTTGCTTTAGCTTAGCTTGAGTTCCAAACTCACCTTTAATAAAGTCACTAATGACGCAAGTATCAAGCAAATATCTCATTAAAATAACTCCAATTCAGGAGGGACAAGTTCATCGCGATAGGACTCAAAGGCAGGAAAGTCTGAAACTCCAGTATAGGATAGGATAATATCTGACCATTCAGGGGCAAAATTAAGATCGCTTGAATCGCGTAAGGCATTAATAATGAGTGTTTGAAGGGAAACATTGAATTGAATTGAACGGCGCATAAGATCCTGTTCGAGATCTTGAGGCAGAGTAATTGTGATTTGCATAATAGTTTCTCCATTCATAAATCAAATCAGGTTCAATGTTGATTTTAGCAAATAATTAATTTTGACAATGGCTCTTTCGATCGGGATCAAGTTTGAGCTTCAGAAGGCGATCGCTCGACTAATTTACTTCAACTTTGAGCTTGATCTGGTTTAATTTGAGCTTCGGAAGGCGATCTGATTAATAGTGAAATCTACAAGAGACAATTACCACTTCTTCAGGTGTAATGCTATAAACCAGACGATGCTCTTCTGTAATTCGTCGTGACCATAAGCCCGAAAGTTCATATTTTAAAGCTTCTGGCTTCCCTAGACCAGAAAATGGATCTCGTTGGATATCCTTAATCAGAGTAACAATCTTCGCGTAAATTTTCTTGTCATCGATCGCCCATTGATTAAATTCATCAAAGCCTCTAG
>CAZLKI010000193.1:0-6111 GCA_964560035.1 uncultured Synechococcus sp. | reverse complement strand
TCAGTAAAACATCAGTAAAACTTCTGAATCCAATCTCCAAAATGTAATTAGCGAAGTGTAAAACTTTGATTTACTTATATCTTAGGACTTACGCGCTCAAAGTTATAGAAACTTAGTGTGAGAGAGTTTGAGGGCTTCGCCCTCAATTGGGGCTGTGCCCCCAACCCACTTTAGATATAGGTTTTCTTTTTACGCTGCGTAAGTCCTATATCTAACTTATCTCTAACTTATATCTAACTGAGAGCAAGCGATCGCCTAACTAACATCGCAGAAATACTTTAGAGCCCTAAGCTAGATTGGTTTAGACGATCTTTTAATCTTGCTCTTAGTAATATTTTTTTAGTAGAAATCAAAATATCTTCCTAACTTATCTTCCAAACTATAGATGCTTAATCTTAAATAATGGCTTTGAATTATAAATCAATTGAGTATTGGAGATTTTACTGAATCTCTTACTATCAATGGCATTAATTTAAGTGATATCTATCTACCGTTCAAATTTCTCCTTAGATATCCATCTTAAATCTATTAAAACCTTTATCTGCTTAATTATACGATGACAATTAAATCTGCTTGTCTAATTTTTAATCCCGTTGCTGGTCAGGGCGATCCCGATCGAGATTTGGCACTAATTAAGTCAATATTAGAGCCAGCGATCGCCCTAGATATATACATGACTACTCCTGAAATTGGGGCAGCAGAATTGGCAAAAAAGGGATTAGAACAAGGTGCAACTGCTGTGATTGCATCGGGGGGAGATGGTACTATTTCAGCAGTAGCTGAGGCTTTAATTGGTAAAGATATTCCTTTAGGCATTATTTCTAGAGGAACTGCTAATGCTTTTGTGAATGCGCTAGGTCTGCCAATGGCGATCGCTGCTGCTTGTGAGACTATTTTAGCGGGAAGTACGCGAAGGGTAGATGTTGCACTCTGTAACGGGATGCCAATGGTACTACTGGCAGGAGTGGGTTTTGAGGCAGAGATGGTAAATTTAGCAGAACGAGACGCTAAAGATTGGCTTGGAGTATTGGCTTATATCACCGCAGGAATAGAGCAATTGGGTAAGCTCAAGCAGTTTGATGCCGAGATTGAAACCGAAGATAGAATAATTTCAGTTTCTGCTGCCGCCATCACAATTGCCAATGCTGCACCGCCCACTTCAGTCTTAGCACACGGTTCGACTGGTGTAATTTTTGACGATGGACTTTTAGATTTGACGATTGTGGCACCAAGTACTAAAGCTAATGCGATCTCTGCTTCGTTTGATTTACTAACATCTGCCTTTAGAGGCGAAGCGTTAGACCGTCCCGATATTGGCTATTTGCGAGGTAAATGGTTTAAGGTTACGACGAATCCCCCTCAACGAGTTGTTTTGGATGGAGAAATCATAGGACATACGCCCATAGAGATAGAATGCGTACCTAACGGACTTACAGTATTTGCGCCTCAAGTTGAACCACTGCAACCAATTGAAAATCTCGAAGGTTTACCAAATCTTACCGTCACTACTAAAGAGGAGATTGAATTAAGTGGTCTTAACTAAGATTAAATAATCTGACCCACTTTTAATATGCGATCGCCAATCTTAAACAAGCTCCCTAAAGTGATAGATTAAGCAATGTAAATACAATCAATCTCGTATGAAATTCCTCATTTTTGCAATTTCAAAGCTTGCTTTAAGTCTTTTGCTTGTGGGGATGGGATTTAATTTGCCCATGTCAGCCGCAGATAGAAATGCTTCATCTACAATTAACGATACTGGAGAAAATTTAGAGAATGATATTTGTAGCACTCCTGTTTTAGAGGCACTTAAAGAGCATAAGGTCAAGTTAGGTGAAACTTTAGAATCTATCGCCAAGCAATATGATGTCACTACGGCGACGCTTATGGGGTTAAATCCTAGAAATCGCGATCGCATAGTGAAAGTGGGTCGGATTCTCAAAATACCACCTTTAAACGGGATTGCCTATGAAGTTAAGAATCAAGAAACATACAAATCAATTGCTGAGAAGTATAGAGTTCGCCCCGATGTAATCTTTGAATATAACGGCTGTCAAAATCGTCCTAAAACCGTTTTTATTCCGGGAGTAGTATGGAAACCAGCTCCTGTAATTGCCAAAATTATTTCACCCAATCTCCTTCCTAATCTCAACGAGACTATAGTTATGCAAACTGGAGGCTATCCCTTACCATATCGCGTCCCCGTGACTTCGGGTTATGGCTGGAGAAATAATCCCGTTACTGGACAGTGGGCATTTCATAGTGGGATTGATTTGGGAGCTTCGATGGGAACTCCAGTTCTAGCAGCAAAGACTGGAAAAGTTGAATTTGCAGGTTGGGAAGGTGGATATGGTAATTTTATTGAAATCGTGCACAACTCCTTTGGCACCAGATATGCCCATCTTTCGCAAATCTATGTAACTCAAGGACAACGAGTAGTTAAAGGTCAACAAATTGGTAGAGTTGGTTCTACAGGGCGTTCTACAGGACCGCATTTACACTTTGAGGTGATTATTCCATCTGCCCAAGGTTGGTCAACGCTCGATCCTGCTTCCTATCTGATTCGGTTAGCAATGATAGTAGGAGAGATGGTTTCCGCTTGATCTACACTTGCTCTACCCAATATTATGGGTTTTGAGGAGTTTTTCTAGAGCTTCAACTAAAAAATCAATCTCATTAGTACTGGTTAAATAATGGATAGAAACTCGCAAACAATCGGGATTAGGAATGGAACGCACTATAATTTTATGATTTTCTAAATATTGAGAAATTTCATTATGGGATCTGTCGGCGATCGCAAAACTCACTAATCCACATAGCGGAGGTTCCTTTTTTATACAACTTATTTTAACGATATTATGAGGAATATCTTGTAAAGATTGCCATAGATACGCACTGAGTTCACATATTCTAGTGTATCTTTCGGATTGAGTTCCCCAAGAATTAGCTTGAGCGATCGCCGATCTTAAGACTCCGTAAAGTGGGTAAGCCGAAGTTGCCACTTCAAACTTTTGGGCATCATTTCGCCAATTAACTTCAGAAGAGTTATAAACTAAGCTCCGCCAGCCTGAAAACGTAGGTTCCAAGCTATCTAAAATCTGAGGATTAACATAAAGTCCACCAACTCCTAACGCTCCGTTCCACCATTTATGACCCGTAAAAGCATAAAAATCTACTTCCAAAGCTGATAAATCTAAGGGTAAAACTCCTACTGACTGAGCGGCATCTATCGCTATTAATACTCCTCGATCGTGACAAACTTTGACTATTTCCGCTAATGGAACTATCTGCCCTGTATTCCAGCAAACATGACTGAACATCACCATGCGCGTTTGTGGATAGAGATGATGTTTAATCGTATCAATCGCTACTCGGTCGTCTTCATTCGCAAATAGAGGGAAATAATCAATTTCAATCCTAAATCTAGACTTTAATGCTTTAGCGATCGCCAAAATACTCGGATGTTCGCAATCAGAAATCAATAAGCGATCGCCCTGTTGCCAATTAAAACTCCATAAAGCAATATTACAGCCATGAGTAGTATTTTCAGTCAGAGCAATAGTTTCAGGCTTAACATTAAATTCCGTAGCGATCGCTATTTTTAGTAAGTTTATCTCTTCTAAAATCCATTTATTTGCAGCAATAGAAAAAGAGCCGATCGATTCGATATAGGTGAAGTTCTCGGAAATCTTAGCTAAAACCTGATGCGATAGAACTCCCTGACCACCATAGTTAAAGTAGGTTTTATTGGTCAAAGCTGGATAGAGCGATCGGATGTCACCTTGGCTAAAAGTATCCTCTAAATTCATATCTTCTATAAACGCATAATGTTGAGTTATATCTATTAGATTATATAGATTAGATCGTACTTGGTTATGACTTAAGTAAAAGCGATCGCAAAAGTCTTAATTTCAAAAGGGGTAAACGTACAGTTAAATCGATCGCGATCGTGCGTAATTTCAGATATCGGATTTTCTAATAGATCGCATTCAGTTACAGATTTAATCGATTTAGTAAAACTAATTGATTCATTCACTAATTCTCCACAGGATTCATAAAATCTAACTATCCAATCTAAGCCGTTTTCAGACTGCTTAAAAGCCGAGAGAATTACATTACTAGATGCATTCAACATAAAATTAGCAACCTCAAAGGAATTCTTTTGAATTACCAACGGATTATTTAATTCATATCCCATTTGATTAATTTTTGCCGCTTTCCAATCACCTTGATGGGGAACTAATCTATAGATAAATTCATGAATTCCTTTATCTGAATCAGGGCAAGGAAACGTGGGACTTCGTAATAAAGATAACCTCAATTGATTAGGTTTAGCATCGTAGCCATACTTACAATTATTTAATAAACTCAAGCCAATCCGATCGCTACTTAGATCTGCCCAAAACTGAGCGGGAACTTCAAATTTAGTTAGATCTTTTGTACTTCGAGCGATCGCTCCCATCGGAATTTCATAAGTAGCAAAGTCCGAACTAAAACTTAGAGGAATACTAGCTTTTACTAAAATATGTCGCTCTTGCCAATCTACCCAATTTTTAATCGTTATGTATGGATTGAATGCATCTACTTGAATTTCTTGAATAAATGTAGAGTTTTGAAATTTTCTAACAATTTGCCAAGATACCCTGAGATCTCCGCGATCGCAAATATTAATTGACTCTAATTTTAAACCTTCTAATTTTTGATCTTCATATTTAGGATCGATATTCCAAGCATCCCAATACTGTCCTTTATCTTCAAAAAACTGTAGTTCGCAATTATCACTTAGTAATAAATTATCAAATCTTTTATCGTAGATTTGTAATATTTCACCAGAGTTAATATCTAGTTCGACTTTAATATATTGGTTTTCAATAATTGAATCAGTAATTATTATTGGTGGCAACTGATTATGGATACATTTAGCATTTTCAACTAGCTTAAATTCAGAACTTGCTAAACTATTAATAGGATCGCACTTAAATATAAATCCTGATTTTATTTTTTGGGTTACTAATAAATTAGAATTAATTCCCTGTTGAATATCAAAATTTTGACTCTCACCATCTAATTGAATTTCTAACTGAATCTCTAACTGAATCTCTATGAGTTCACTTCGCAACCAATTACAAAAATTCCAAATAAAAAAACTATCAGGATTAATTACATTAGTAGTATTAATAAATTGGTTACAAATACTATTGACGTAATCCCAAACTTTATCCGCATCTTCAAAAACCTGAGGTATCGAAGTTCCGGGTAAAATATCATGAAATTGATTGAGTAGTATTCCTTTCCACGCTCGGTTTAGTAATTGTTTGGGATATTCTTTATCTTCAGTAATAAAGTTTTGAGTTATCCAAGCGATCGCTAAGTATTTCTCTACATTACCTATTAATATTTCTGTTTGCCGATTTTTTAATTTTTGATCGGCTTTAGTTGTATAAGTACCCCGATGAAATTCCAAATATAATTCATCATGCCAAGTGGGAATGTCAGGGTTAGATTGCTTTAATTTATAAATAAAATCGTTAAAACTACTCGGAATTAATTCAAAAAATAGTTCGGAACTAGAGAATTCTCGACTAATATCTAACATGTCCGCAGTTGGACCACCACCACGATCGCCAACTCCATAAAGCCAGAGATTATTTTTAATATTATGTTTTTGTTCGATGTTTGATGAATAATTAGCGATCGCTACAGGTTCAATTCCCAAACCTAATTCATTACAAAAATAAGTAAAAATTTTGCTTCCATCCACCCCTTGCCACCAAAATACTTGATATGGAAATTTATTCGTATCATTCCATGTTAATTTTTGCGTAATAAAAGCCTCAAATCCAGTTTTTAATAATATTTGGGGCAGTTGAAAATTAAACCCAAAAGTGTCAGGTAGAAAGGCAATTTTTACATCTCGATCGAACTTTTCTAAAAAGTATTTCTTTCCATAAATAATCTGTCTAATTAATGACTCACCGCTAGGTAAATTACAATCTGGCTCAATCCACATTCCTCCAGTTAATTCCCATTGATTTTGTTTAACACTATTTTGAATTTTTGTAAATAACTCTAAATTTTCTTGCTCCAACCATTCATAAAACAAAGCTGTAG
>CAZLKI010000192.1:0-6159 GCA_964560035.1 uncultured Synechococcus sp. | reverse complement strand
GATGAGCTTTATCGCTTCCAATTTGCCGAAGATGAATAAGTAATGCGATCGCTGGTTGGATACTATGCGGTCATTGTTAAGTTTCTTCTTATAGAAAACTTGCATGAAATTTCTATTTTCATTCAGTAAAAGAAAGGGCGTTCTTGTCAAACCTCGATCCTATCTTTAGTTCTTATTTGTTAGTGTCAATAAAATACATGTACATTTTTGCGATTTAATTGGGGTAAACTAAATAATTAAAAAGTATACTCTAGTCTATTTACGCTTTGTTTTATTCGATCTATTTAATTTAGGGCAGTAGTAGGATTGAAAAGTCGTTCATGGATAGCCTCTTAGCATACAAGAATTTAATTCAAATCCACAGTGGAGATAATTCCAAAGTATACCAAGCTAGGCGATCGCTCAATCAAAATCAATCCCAAGATCAATCTCAAGATCGATGGCAAAGTGAATCGGTAATTCTCAAAATCCTCAATACGGATTACCCTTCACCCGATCAAATACGGCGATACAAGCAAGAGTATTACCTAACTAGCCAAATTAAACTACCAAGTCTAGTCAATGCTTACGGTTTAGAAGAATGGCAAAGAACTCTAGTGATGGTTTTAGAGGACTTTGGGGGGACTTCGCTCCAACGTAAATTGGAAGAATTGGCAAGACAAAATTTGACAAGAGAAAAATTGCCAAGATTGGAGCTAACAGAATTTTTGCCGATCTCGATTAAAATTGCCGATAGTTTAGGGCAACTTCACAGTCAGAATATTATCCATAAAGATATCAATCCATCTAATATTGTTTTGAATTCCACTACTGGAGTTCTCAAACTGATCGATCTTGGCATTTCCACCCAAATATGTCGTGAAAACCCTGTATTCAAGACCCCAAATGCTTTAGAGGGAACCTTACCTTTCACCCGAACAAACGGGACGCATGAATCGGGCTTTGGATTATCGCACCGATTTATATTCTTTAGGTGTTACCTTTTACGAACTACTAACGGGAAGTTTGCCCTTCAGCAGTCAAGATCCGATGGAGCTAGTCCATTGCCACATTGCCAAGCAACCGATTCCTCCTATGGATGTGCATTCAGATATTCCGAGGATTCTATCGGATCTAGTTATGAAGTTGATGGCTAAGAATGCTGAGGATCGCTATCAAAGTGCTTGGGGGTTAAAAATAGACTTAGAAGAATGTTGGGAACAATGGCAGCAAAAAGCGGCGATCGCTCTATTCCCTCTGAGTAAAAACGACATTTCCGATCGCTTTCAAATTCCCCAAAAACTCTATGGTAGAGAGCGAGAAATTCAAGCTTTGCTGACAGCCTTCGATCGAGTCACTCATCCTAATCTTAAAAGCAAGTCTGATAAATCTAGTTCTAAAAAATCTAATGCCGAACTAATCTTAGTTACTGGCTATTCTGGAATTGGCAAATCGGCTCTAGTTCGTGAATTATACAAACCAATTACTGCCAAGCGCGGTTGTTTTATTTCAGGTAAGTTCGATCAGTTTCAGCGTAATATCCCCTATTCGGCTCTAGCAGGGGCTTTAGCTGGATTTGTCAAGCAGCTTTTAGGAGAGCCACAAGCAATTCTCCAAAAATGGCGAGAGATAATATTAGAAGCACTGGGAACTAATGGTCAAGTCATAATTGACATCATCCCAGATCTGGAGTTGATTATTGGTGTCCAACCGACCGTATCTGAACTTGGAGCACCTGAACTTGGAGCACCTGAACTTGGAGCACCTGAACTTGGAGCAATAGAGGCACAAAATCGCTTTAATTTAGTTTTTCAACGGTTTATTCAAGTACTATGCCGTCCAGAACATCCGTTGGTTATATTTTTAGATGATATGCAATGGGCAGATATGGCAACCTTAAACTTACTAGAGCGGCTGTTGGGAGAAAGTCAAATTAGTTACTTGTTAACGATCCTTGCCTATCGGGATAATGAAGTATCGGCGGATCATCCCCTTACAATTGCGATCGCCCAGCTTCAGCGTAAAGATCTAAATGTAGAGCAGATTACCTTATCAACCTTACCCCTAGAACAGATCGAGCAGTTAATTGCCGATACGTTGCAGCGAGAGCTATCAACCGTTAAAGAACTTGCGAAGTTAGTACGCCAAAAAACCGAAGGTAATCCATTTTTTACGAATCAGTTTCTCAAAATTTTGGATAGCGAGAAGTTACTTAATTTTAATTACCGTTTTAATCAATGGGAATGGAATCTAAACCAAATTGAGAGAATGGGATTCACTGATAATGTGGTGGAACTCGTAGTCTTACAGTTGCAAAAGATGCCCGAATCCGTGCAGAAGGTTCTAGCAATTGGTGCCTATTTGGGTACGAATTTCGATCTAAAAACGCTTTCATTGGTGCAAAATCAAACTCAATCTGATATTTTTATCGATCTCAAACTGGCATTAGAACTGGGATTTATTGTGGCGCGATCGCCATTGGATCGAAACCTCCTAATTCAGAATTATCAATTTGGACACGATCGGATTCAGCAAGCCGCCTATTCTTTAATTTCCGATCGCGATCGCACCCACTATGAAATTGGTAAATTACTATGGCAATTGGCTGAAGATGCAGAGGTTCCAAAAACACAGATTGAAGAGCAAATTTTTACCTTAGTCAATCATCTCAATTACGGAATCGAATTTATTATTACCGCTCAAATTACCGCTCAAAATGAAGGCGATCGCTTAGCCCAACTAAATCTGGTTGCCTGTCGTAAAGCTAAAGATGCCACTGCCTATCAAACCGCTAGTGAATATGCCGCGATCGGAATCAATTTGCTCGGAACCGATGCTTGGCAACGCCAGTATGACCTAACTCTAAATCTGTACGAACTCGCTACCGAAGTAGCATCTCTAAATGGTAAATTTGCGCAAATGGAGGAGTGGTTTAATGCCGTCATCGACCATGCCCAAACTCCCATCGCACAAGTTAATGTTTACGATGTCAAGATTCGCTCTCTAACTTCTCGAAGTCAGCCTCTAGAGGCAATAGCCGTAGGACGGTCGATCTTAGTAGAATTAGGAGTTCAGTTTCCTGATATACCAAGTCCAAGCGATACCCAGATCGCCGTTCGAGAAATTGATAGTTTAATAACTTCAATAAGGAGCGATTCCACTAGCGATTACTCTGAAGATTCGTCCCGCCGCGTTATTGCCGATTTATTTGAACTGCCGTTGATGACCGATCGCGAAAACCTTGCCAAGATCCAAATTTTGACGAGCATTTTTGCGCCATGTTATCAGATTGCTTCGCCTTTTTTCTCTTTAGTAGTAGCTTTACAGGTCAATTTAGCAATTCAGTATGGGAATAGTCCCTCTTCAGCTTTTAGTTATGCTTGCTTTGCTTTTATTCTTTGTAACTTTTTTCAAGATGTAAATTCGGGTTCCCAATATAGTCAATTAGCCTATCGTCTTGCCAACATCAATAAAAGTATTCGCTGTCATGCTTTTTTTGCTATTTGTTACTATCTAACCCATCGCTATGCTCACCTCCGCGAATCCCAACCCATTGCCCAGACAGCCTACGAAGTCGGCTTAGAAACAGGGAACTTAGAATATGCAGGGTATAGCATCTATACATTTTATGCCAGTTTATTTTGGTGCGGTCAGTCTTTAGAAGACTTAGAACCCCAACTCCTGACCTATCGACAACTAACCTTTAATCTCAATCAATTGCACTCCTCTAATATGTTCGGGCTACTATGGGAATCTGTACTTTATCTGATGGGACGCTCACAGATCGAACTTTCCTTTAATCAGCCTCCCATGATTACTGATAATTTGGTTTTGGGATTTAGCTCTTGTCAGCTTGAAGCAATGGTGCATTATTTCATCGGTGATAACATCAGTGAAAACATTAGCGAAAAGAGAATCGAAGCTACATCGCAGGCGATCGCCTATACCAATCAGGCAAAGGCATATTTAGCAGGAGGTGCAGGCACGATTTCTGAAGGTGAGTTTTATTTCTATGACTCCTTAATTTTGCTTAAAGCGAATTCCCAACTAAATCTCAATCTAAATCTCAATCTGGAGCTAAATTTGGATATTGAAGCGCGAATCCAAGCTAATCAAGCCAAGTTACTACATTGGGCAGAATACGCTCCGATGAACTTTCTCCATAAATGGCAGTTAGTCGAAGCCGAAAGATTTCGAGTCAAGGAAAATAAGCTAGAAGCATTAGAACTCTACGATCGGGCGATCGCTGGGGCAAAAGCGCAAGGATATAAGCAAGAAGAAGCTCTAGCAATGGAACTAGCTGCGGACTTTTATCTCAATTGGCATAAAGAAAAGATCGCTCATACTTACTTGGTCGAAGCCCATTACTGTTATCTGCATTGGGGCGCGATCGCAAAAGTCATCAACTTAGAAACTCAGTATCCTCATTTATTTCCACAAAAGCGATTTGCGGTGAACTCTTCTGCTTCCCCGAAAACTACAGGTAATACCACCAGTGCCGATTTGGATTTGTCTTCTATTATGAAATCTTCGCAAGCGATCGCGGGTGAAATTGTCCTAGAAGATCTTTTACAGACATCAATGAAAATTTTGCTGGAGAACGCAGGGGCACAGATTGGCTATCTCTTACTACCAAATGCATCTATTAAAGATTTAGGTGCGGAATTGGATCCAGATTTAAGTATAGAGTTAGTAGAGTTCTCAATTGCTATTTATAATGACGGTAAAATCGCAACTATCTATCCTCAGCAACTTATCAATCAGGTTTTACCAAAATCAATTTTACATTATGTGGCTCGAACTCAAGAAAGCGTTGTAATTGAAAATGCCGCAGAGCTAAATATCTTCAGTCACGACCCATATATCCTATCCGTCAAACCGTTATCTATCCTTTGCTATCCACTGATGAATCAGGGATATTTGGTAGGGTTAGTTTATTTAGAAAATCAAGTTACGACTGCTGCCTTTACCAAAAATCGGATTGAATTCTTACAGTTACTGAGCGGACAAGCGGCGATCGCTATTACTAATGCCCAACTTTATGCCGAGAAAGTCAATTACAGTCATACCTTAGAACAAAAAGTTGCGGAACGAACTGCAGAATTAGTATTTGCTAATGAGAAATTATCTAAACTAGCTACCTTGGATGGACTGACAAAGATTGCGAATCGTCGGTGCTTTGATACTTACCTCGAATCTCAGTGGAAGCAACATATCCGCGATCGAGAACCACTAGCATTAATTATAATTGATATCGACTACTTCAAATTGTATAACGACCAGTACGGACATCAAGACGGAGATGAGTGCCTAATCCGTGTGACTCAAGCTCTCGCCCAAGTGCTTCAACGCCCAATCGACTTAATTGCTCGTTATGGTGGTGAGGAATTTGCGGCAATTTTGCCCAATACCAACCTTGAAGGTGCATTTCTAGTGGCAGAGTCGATGCGAAGTAAAATTTCTTCCTTTCAAATTCCCCATGCGCGATCGAAATTAAACCAATTTCTGACATTGAGCTTGGGTGTTGCAGTTATCAATCCAAATAATGATAACAGTCTCGAAGAATTGATTTCTATGGCAGATACGGCTCTTTATCGTGCCAAGAACCAAGGTCGCGATCGCTCAATCGCTTACACGGCATAATTAAGCTATTTTTTTACATTGATAGATCTGTTAGGGAGAACGCAACACTTTGATTTCAATCTCAAGGTTAAGCCTACTCCATATCCGATCTGTCGTTAAAACTGTTTGACCAAGAGAAATTCCCAGTGCTACAAGCTCGATCGCCTAGTGAAAGCCCAACAGATTTAGTAACTGAGCACAGCCAAAATAGCAGAAGCATCTACAACAACTTCCCTTACTTAAAACCTCTATTCTACGCTCTTGAATTAACTCTTTTGAAAGCTTTCTTTCAACAAGAATATACTGCCAAAGATTAACTGGGCATTGTTTAATGAAGTTTGGAGTGAAACTTGGTTGTTGTTTTGGATTGGTTGCTCTTCTAAGACAAGAACAGCATTACACTCGCCGACAGGCATTTCTATAGGAGATTTGATTAACAACTTACCATCACTTGCAATAGTTACTCGTATTCCTATTGTTTTCATGGCTATTCATTTTGTAGCATGACGTAAAAAATTAGCGATCGCTTTGGGATAGATCGAATGTTCCTGAACTTGA
>CAZLKI010000191.1:3286-6179 GCA_964560035.1 uncultured Synechococcus sp. | reverse complement strand
AGTGATGCAAGCTGGTCAATGTTTCGACAATGGGTTGAGTATTTTGGCAAGGTATTTGGTAAGGTCACGATTGCTGTCCCACCTCACTATACAAGCCAAAACTGTTCTACCTGTGGAACATTGGTTAAGAAAACATTGAGTACCCGCACCCATATTTGTAAATGTGGCTGTGGATTAGATAGAGACTTAAATGCTGCACTGAATATACTGGCGATTGGATTAAAAAATACGGTAGGGCATACCGAAATTTCTACGCCTTTGGATGAGTCCAACCTCTGCCAAATAGATGTAAGTCGATCTGGTAAGTTGTCTCGTTGAATTAGGAATCCCCGTGCTTTAGCATGAGGAGTGTCAATAAGACTGAACTGTTAAAATCTTTTCAAGATCAGGTTTTGTTTCGCACTCGATCGGAAGTGATGCGCCACTGGGATCGACTTTAGCCGCAAAATCTGGATATTTAATCCGTCCGTGATTGCGTTCTCGCCAGACTCGAATAAATACAGGTGCTAGTTTCTCTAAATCTTCAAGGGTCAAGCCTGAATTTAATAACTGTCCTTGATCCCAACGCGACTTAAAAATCCGCATCATCATAGCTACGGCTTCTTCTAAGGTTGTATCACTTCCAAGCGATCGCAAACCCGCCTCACTAGCATCCGCCAACATCACAATTCCAGTTTCACGCGATTGGGGAATGGGTCCAGTGTAACGAAATTGGGCTTCGCATACTTTTTCTTCAGATCTATTGCCAGAACTTAATTGCGATCGCTGCTGGGCCTGATGATAAAAATACGAGATCACAATCGTACCTTGATGTTCGGGAATAAAGGTTTGAAGTAACGGAGGTAAACGATATTTTTGTGCCAGTCTTAAGCCACCTGTAACGTGTTCGCGGATAATATCGGCACTTGCCCAAGGATCGTTTAAGATTTCGTGGGGATTAGCCTGCCCCATTTGATTTTCAATAAAATACTCAGGGCGAATAGTTTTACCGATGTCATGATACAAAGTTCCCGTTCGGACTAAAGCAGTATCAGCACCCAATTCTCTAGCTCCAGCTTCGGCAAGGTTTGCCACAAATAAAGTGTGTTGAAAAGTTCCTGGTGCTTCTGTAACCAATCTTTGCAGCAAAGGTCGATCTAAGTTTGCCAACTCAGCAAGGCGTATGGGCGTAATCGCATAACATAATTGCTCTAAATAAGGAATTGCCCCCAAAGCAATAATCGAGGCTAACATTCCACTCGCGGCATATTGAAGTGCATTAATCGCCAAAGCAATTGGAGCCACGTTGCCTAAAACCAATGCTAAAGCTATGTAAAAGCCTGCTTGCACTAAAGCTACTACTAGCCCATTAATTGATATTCTAGAGCGCGTGTTAGGTCGATTAGTTAAAACCGATCCGACAATTGCCCCCAAGACTATGGGTAGATAAGTAATTACCACGGGACTAATAGCGATCGCTACTAAGCCCGCACCCAATACCGTCGTTACCGTTGCTAATCTAGAACCATAAAAACTCCCCAAGATCATCCCCATCGTGGCAAGAGGAATGAACGCAATAGTTGTAAAACTTAAAATTACACAGGCGATCGCCGCACTCGTACAAATTAAACTTATGGCAACCAGATCTCTAACTTTAAGCTTGTTTTTAAGATTTCTGGGGTACAGATCGACAATCACCAATTTAAAAACTAACATTGCTCCAGCCACTGCCAACGCCGTAAGCACAATTCCCGTAAAATTTGGTCGGCGCTGGGTTAAACCTAGTTCATCTAAAAATGCAAATTCTCTAGTTGTAATTTCTTGTCCCGCCTTAATAATGGTCTCTCCAGCTTTGATTGTGACGGTCTGAGGTTGAAATGAATCCACAACATTAGCGATTTTTTCTCTGGTTGCGATGTAATCAGGTTGGAGGTTAGGAATTGCTGCGGCATTTACAAGCTCGATCGCCAAAATCCTTCTAACTGGGTCTTCGGGTAAATACTTAGAATTTTTAATCCGATATTGTTTTGCTTCTTCGGGCAAGCCTGTGACTAAACCAGCAGATTGAACATCTTCTAAGGCTTTACGTGCTGCATTTTTAGTGAGATTCCATTCGGCTTTGGTCAAATTGAGGAGGCGATCGCGGAATAATTCAGGTGACTGGGCTAATGCTTGACGAGCGAGTTGGTATTTTTGTCTTGCTCGATCGATACTACTGAGGAGAGTTTGATAAGTGCTGGGAGATAGTTTGGACTTACTTTTAATTAATTCTGTAGTTGCTTCTTTTCTAATTTCAGCTTTTACAGGCGAAGCTATGGGGTTTTGACTGAGTTTCTCTAGTTGCTTTTGGATGTGCTTTTGTAAGAATTGCCACTCTGAGTCGGAAAGGGTTCGTAGCTGTAACTGAGTTGAATGTGATAGTAAATTTGTACTTACATAGGGAATTGTGCCAGCAATATTAATCAGGCGATCGCCTATGTCTAATAATTTTTCTAAGTGATTTGTTGCCCTAAGATTCAAGCTAGTATTCAAACGATAGACGGGGGGAATATCCTGCTTCAGTAGCTCTTTAGCTAAACGTGTTGCTTCGATATCAGTAGTTTCAATTGTCTTGGGAGATTTAATATCTGTATTAACTAATTCACCTACTTTTAACTGCGGTTCCCAATAGAAAGAACTGCCAATAGTCACAGTTAGACAAATAAAAGTTGCACTTACAGTTGCTCTACCCAGCCATTGACTTGTAGGACAGCAAAGCAAACGGGTTATGACATTAGCACCCATATTTTGTGATAGATCTTATCTGATAAATCTTATAAATTTTTTTATAAGTAAGCTTAAAAAAGAAAGAAGAGCAGAACGTAAGCCGGGTTCTGTTTATGAAATGTTTCATAGGTAGTTATCTATCTAGGAT
>CAZLKI010000191.1:1801-3276 GCA_964560035.1 uncultured Synechococcus sp. | reverse complement strand
ATCTAGGATGACTGTTACCAGCCACCTCAAGCGGCTCACGCCAACTATAGTAATTAAATTACTGGTTAAATCAAAGTTAATTAAATTAACCAAAATAGCCAACAACGGAAAAAGCAGATCAGAATCAATCATAGCTTATTCCTCTCGCCTTGCTTCCAACTGGGGTTTACCGAGCCAAAGCCTCTCGACTTTGCTGGTGCGCTCTTAACACACCTTTGCACCCTTACCACTAAAATAACGTCGGTTAAACCTTATCAATGGGTTCACGGTCATTGACAAATACTTAACAACATAGTTTAGGGCGGTATATTTCTGTGGCACTTTCCTCGCGATCGCTCGCACTGGGCGTTACCCAGCAGTTTGATTCTGGAGAAGCCCGGACTTTCCTCAGAGATTTTTGAGGTCTCCGCAACCACCTACATCTACTCTTCCGTATCTATATTAACTAAAATTTATAGACAAATCTACAAAACAATCCCTTTAGTAATGGTAATTGGCTTGATAAAGTACATTTGCAAGAGTTCCCAGCCATTCCCAACATAGAAAGGTAACTTTTGCAGAAATTTGAGGGGCTTAATTAAATTAGAGGCAGCAATTTTACCGAGAACGGTATTATTTTCAACACATTTTTCTAAATGCGCCCAAAATTTAGGATTTTCGAGGTCTAAAATTACTGGAAAAGCCTTAGCAGAGTCGCGATTGGTATCGACAAGAACGGCGTGAACGTACTCTTTAGTATTCAAACCAATGGATTCATAAAATTCTGACCGATTACAAATATCATTCAAATACATCGTGGCAAATACTGAAAGCAAAAAGAATCGACACCACAATCTAGCTTTCCAATCGTTTAAGAACTGCGGCTGACTTTTTAACAGCAAATTGCAAAAATCACCGTGACGACTTTCATCTTGACACCAGCTTTCAAAGAATTTAAATATGGGATAGATTTGGTGTTCGGGATTGGCATCTAAATGCTGGAAGATTTTAATGTAACGCCAGTAGCCAATTTTTTCTGATAAGTAAGTAGCGTAAAAAATAAACTTGGGCTTAAAGTAAACGTAATTTTTAGTCTGCGACAAGTTAGACAAGTCTAAGGTCATATTAAAATCTTGCATTGCCTTGTTTAAAAAGCCTGCATGACGCGCCTCATCTCGACTCATTAGGGAAAAAATTTCGGCAACTAAAGGATTTTTCTCCTTCATTTTGACGGAAATTTCTTTGTAAAGTAAAAAGCCTGAGAACTCGGAAGTGCAAGAGCCTTCTAAAAAAGTCCGAAAATTTTCTTTGGTACGATCGCTTAGGTGATCCCAAGAATTATTAAAATCTTCATTTCTCTGGAAGTGACGGCGGTTGTAATCAGCTTTAAACTCTTGCAGAATTGCCTCAAAATCAGCCTTAGTATCCGCAATATCCATTTTCGCCATTTCTTCAAAATCTGTAGTGTAGAAACGCGGCGTGAGGATAGTTTCTTT
>CAZLKI010000191.1:0-1701 GCA_964560035.1 uncultured Synechococcus sp. | reverse complement strand
TTTGCTTTTCTCTCTTTTTACGCTCGGCTTCAACCATATCTTCCATCATTTGGCGATTTTGCTGAATCTTTTCTAGATTAGAACGATATAGATCTAAGTCTTTAAGTAAGCGCTCAGCGTTAATTTGCAGTGTATTACCAATTTGCGTAACTAAGGCTTGACGTTTATCATTGTCCCCCACCGTTTCAGGTAAGGCAACTTCTATAAGCGTAAAAATACCTACAGCAAACAATCGACTGTATTTAAACTTAGGATTGCTGGCGATCGCTCTCACCTGCCCCATAAGTAAATCTAATTCCGCTCCAGATTCTTGCCCTGATTCCTGTCTTGATTCTAAAGTCGTAAATAAATTTTTAATTCGATCGGGAAATTTTGTAGCTAAATTATTTAAGCTCGCACTTTCTAAGCGAATTTGATCGGGATTTAGTAATAAAGCCTGACATAAAGCCCTAAATATATCCACTAAGTCAGCCTGAGGTTGATACCCCGCCATAAAGCGATCGAAAGCCGTCGCAATCCCAAGGGCAAAAATTGAGTCATAGCTAAAGGTTTGATTAACGCTGAGTAAATGTGCCTCGACTAAAAGCTCATCAATCACACGGCGATAGATCGAATTCACGGGCTTGGGGAAAGCCTTATAAAAATCATGCTTGGCATCAGCCACAGTACGAACAGTGTTCACAATTAAACTAAAACCTAAATATTAATGTATACATCAATCATCTCATGGGCGGTATTGATAGCTTATTGCTATTTTGACCCTTTATTTTTTGATTTCAACGGTTTGGTTTGAATCCTCTCCATAGTAGCTGTTCATATAGTAATAGTAGTTATAGCTGTAAGAGTTATTTTCAGGAGTTATACCATTAACTACCATCCCAAAGACATTTTGCTCTGACTGCTCCAATACGCGCTTGGTATAGCCAAAACTGCCCGAATCCACAACTTTTGGTCTTACTACTAGCAGTACCCTATTACCAATTTTACCTAAAATCGAGGCATCAGCAGCAACTGTCACAGTCGGCGAGTCTAAAATTACTAAATTATAATCATTAGATGCCATTTCCATTCAATCTAACATCCGCTTAGATTGAATTAAAGTTACGGGGTTTGGTGGAATTGAACCAGAGGTAACAACATTGATATTATCGCCAAGTTTTTGTTTTGCTTCATCTAGGTTGGTTTGGTCGGTGAGTACATTACTTAGCCCGACTTTATTATCTCAATACTTCGGACAGATTTAGGCAGCGATAACGCCATAAGAACAAAACCTGTGGAAGTTTGGATGGGATTTAATCATAGTAGGCTCCAAGTCTAACAGGGAAATAAATCGTTCCAGCAAATGGTGATTGAGAGCAAGCCTCTTGTAGGAAGCCATGGAGAATACAAAGGGGAGTTGAGGATTAGACAATTGATGAGATTGCCAAGCCTGAAACTTAGCGAGATTAAGAGCGAGTAAACAAGCATTGAAATGGAAATCAAGTTTAGTAAAGTCACGAGCTTGACAGTCTCTCGGCTAACCCTGTAAACAGTTATTAGACGACAATTAACTTGACAGTCTCCTTGCCCAGACGCGACAACTAACTTGTCTGCTCTCTTTCTCATTGTGATTAAAATGCTTTAATTACTTCAGGGAAAGTACTTTAGTCTGTTTTATTCCCATCTCCCACATTCATGGACAGTGGTATCCCTTCTGCTTCA
>CAZLKI010000190.1:2689-6273 GCA_964560035.1 uncultured Synechococcus sp. | reverse complement strand
TGGTTAAATTAAATCTTAGGTAGCTTATTCTAAAATAGGATTGGTTCTACTGGTTATTAAATCAGAATATAAAGTCGTCCTGAAGGACGAGGTTTTAAACCCAATTTTCCGATAACTTAACTAGCAGTATTAGATTTGAGGTGTTTAAACAGCCAACTGCAACCACCTAAGCAATTACGCCGATCTTCTTCAGAGACATTGGCATTGGTTTTAAGATATTCTTGCAGCCAACTACAACCGCGCATTAGCAAATTATCTAAATCTAAATTCCACAGAATTACGGAATGATCGGCACTAGCAGACATTAAGATTTTGCCATTACTCGTAAACGATATGCTCTTTACTGCCCCTGTATGCCCATTGAAAGTTCTTAGTAGGGTGCCGTCTAGGCTCCAAAGTTGGACGGTGGTATCTTCACTGGCTGAAGCTATGGTTTTGCCATCGGGACTAAAGCAAACGCTCCGCACTTCGGCACTATGACCATTCAAGGTTTTGAGTAAATTCCCATCTACACTCCAAATTTTGACACTTTGATCCATGCTACCTGATGCAAACATAGTATTATCAGGGCTAAAGCCTACAGTCAAAACCTCGGCACTATGTCCGTCAAAGCTATAGAGTAAATTACCATCCCAACTCCAAAGATTAATAATTTTATCTTTACCAGCCGAAGCTAACATACTGCCATCGGGACTGAAACAGACGGTATAAACTTCAGCCGTGTGTGCACTTAAGGTTTGCAACCAGATACCATCCGCCCCCCATAATCTGACCGTATTATCGGCACTGGCAGAGGCAAAAACCTGCCCATCCGATCTAAAACTCAGGCTATAAACTTCCGATCGGTGCCCGTTAAGTGTATCGATCGCTCTACCTTCTGGACTCCAAGATTTGATACTGCTATCGGCACTGGCAGATAAGATCAATGAACTATCGGGGCTAATACAAATGCTATTAATGCGATCGTTGTGACCGGGCAAACTGGCAATGAGATTACCGTTAGTATTCCAAATATGAAGATTTTTATCTTTACCACCAGAAGCGATGAATTTACCATTGGGGCTAAAAGCTGCCGTAAACACTTCGTCTGTATGTGCGAGTTTGCGGAGAGGATTGCCTTTGATATTCCACAGTTTTAGGGTTGTATCTCGACTGGCAGACGCAAGACTTTTACCATCAGGACTAAAAGATACACTATTAACAGCATCTCCATGTCCTGTCAGATTTTGCAGTAAGGTACCATCGATATCCCAAACTTTAATCGAGCGATCGCCACCAGTGGAAGCAATAGTTTTACCATCAGGGCTAAAGGCTACACTCCAAATTTTATCGGTATGTCCTTGGAATGTGCGAATTAATACCCCATCTGCACCCCAGAGTTTCATCGTGCGATCGCGGCTGCCAGAGATAATTGCCTGACCGTGAGCATCATAGGCTACGCTTTCGATAAAGCTATCGTGTCCCTTAAGCGTTTTAACTACGGAACCGTTGACATTCCAAATAATTAGGGTGCGATCGGCACTACCCGATACTATTTCTCTACCATTGGGATTAAAAGCTACACAGCTAACCCAGCGTTCGTGCCCGCCCCGCAAAGTTTTAATTAAAGTGCCATTCGATTTCCATAATCTCACGGTTGTATCTTCGCTGGCAGAAGCAATATAGTTACCATCGGCACTAAAACACAGGTCTAATACGGGTCCATCGTGTCCCTTAAGCATTAGTGAACCTGTTTCTTTAAATGCATTTGTAGTTCGATCCCAATTCCACAGTCTAATCATGTTGTCCCGACTACCCGAAGCAATGGTTTGACCATCAGGACTGACGGCGACACAAGTTACCCAGTTGCTGTGACCCCAGAGAGTTTGTAGTAAAGTACCGTTAACATTCCAGACTTTGATCGTGCGATCGCTGCTCCCTGAAACTAGAAATTTACCATCGGGGCTAAAACAAACTTTATTTACCCAAAACCCATGCCCTTCATAGCGATTGTATTCATGGATGCCGTAGATTACTTGTTCGAGGGCAGTGATCGTGCGGATTTGGGTATTTGCCTTAAGTTGGGCAATGCCGTTGGTAACTTGAGAGGTAAGTTGACGAATTTTGACACCGCCGATCAAAGTTGAAATTAATGCCTCAATATGATTGTGGGATAAAAATAGAGCCTCAGAAGACATGGTTAGGGCGACAATCCGCTCGCTAATTTCTCCCATTTCAGCTTGAATCCGTTGTTGCTTTTCACTTTCTAAACTTTTGGCAAGATCTTGGCTGAGTTTTTCTAGGCGATCGGCTGCCGCAGCCCTACTTGTAGCAGCTTCTAAAAGTTGAGCTTGCATCTGTTCCCGCTCATTTACCCGTTCGCTGGCTTCTAAAAATTCTATATCTAATCTGCCTAAACTTGGCTGTGCCTTTGCCCACGCTAAGGATTCAGTTAATCTGGTGCCACGCAATAAAGCCGAAGTATCTTTTTCGTCCGATCTTAGCCATGCTTGCAATGCCTCTTGATGGGGACAGTCGCGAATTAGGGTCATGGAGACTTTTTGGTTGAGTTTAATCACCACAATTGACACATCGTCTTCAGGAATTTCTTGTCCTGTAAATTTATCCAGTGCCAATTTTAAACCCACTAACATTTTAGGGGCGGGTAGATGCGATAAGCTCCTAATCACAAATTTTAAAGGACTAACACCATTAGCTCCAGCAGTTCCAAACTCTTCGCCATTGGAATTTGCAGCTTCGTACAAGCCATCACTAAAGAAAACAGCAACATCACCTTCGTTAAAAGGCTTTTTGAGCGATCTGTAGGGGATGCCCTCATAGCGACCCAGTGCCATCGATGGATTTACAGTTTCTTCGCAGGTTTTAGTATCGGCACGATAGATAATTGGTCCGGGGATACCTGCATTACCAATTTGAAATTCGTAGGTCTCTAAATCTAACACTCCAAAAGCCAGAGCCACAGCGTCATCGGTATTGGTCGCACAAAGTAATTTATTTAAAGACAGCATTACCGCAGAAGGATTTCTCAATCTACCTTGAGTTGATAAAGCATCGAGTTGTCCTTTAAATAAAGCCGCATGAATGGCACCAGCTACTGATTTTCCTGATGAGTCAGCGATCGCCACCCCAAATATGCCCGGCTGTTCTAAAAACTGATAATAATCTCCACCCAAATCAACTGCCGTCCATACATCCGCAGCAATATCTAGCCCCAGATAGTTTGGAGTACTTTGGGGAAGTAAACTTCTTTGTAGCAACCTGCCGCTACTTAATTCGTCAGTTGACTGCATAGCATGACTTTATAAAGCTATCAATTCAGAATGAAAACAGCTTTAGGCTTAGTTAGACATTCGATCTGTTTTATAACTTTATCCTTATTTATTCTTTAAATTAAAGTTTTAGCGATTGGTGAGTCTATTATAAGGGCAAAAAATCCCTAAACATGAAGTAAAAGTAACAGCTGTTTTGAGCAAAATCATAAACTAACAACTTATTAAGCATAGGTCAAGCTCAAGATTGTTGCCAAATCGGTAAAAACATATTTTCGAGGATATTTTGTTTGACATGGGCAGAGATCGAACTGG
>CAZLKI010000190.1:0-2589 GCA_964560035.1 uncultured Synechococcus sp. | reverse complement strand
GGTAAAAACATATTTTCGAGGATATTTTGTTTGACATGGGCAGAGATCGAACTGGTATTAAAGCAATTGACTAATAAAATATGGGCATCATGATAACGCTTTAGTAATGCTTCTTCTTCATCTGTAAAGCTCCAATCTTGAGTGCCTTTGCGATGTTGAATCAAAAGACTGCGGCAATCCTTAGACCATGCGATCCCACTGCTATGCCACCAACTTTTAAATTTTTCGACTTCAGTTTGGGGATTGGGTAGTTGCTCTTTAAGCGTCTGAAGCGATCGCTTTAATTGAGGTTCGAGTAATTCTGCTAATTGCAACACGGGCTCATTTGCTATATATATTGCCAAATCTAGGTTAAGAGCCATCGCTAAATCTAAGTCTGCATTTATTGCGGTTTCGGAAAGAGCAGTATCGCCGATGGCAGTATTTCGATCCATACTTCTAATTGCCGCGGCAGTGTTATCACCCGTACGTTCTTTAATGCGGTCTATGGCTCGGTTGCGCGTAATTTCTAAGGCACGATTGCGATCTTGGATCCGAAAATTATTTAAACTAATATCTAGGTAAAATGCCCGTAAGGTTGTGGGCTGGTAAGAAACTCGCAAATAGGTGGAATTTTTGCCAATCCAATCTAAAAATTCTTGAATATTCTGTTGCTTTTCGAGGATTTGATTGATCTTTTTATACAGTTTTAAGACTAGATTATCGGCATTTACCATCAGTCCTGATGCTAATAAAATTACATTCTGCCACTGCTCGTGTTCGAGGCGATCGACCAAATAATCTACGGCGTGGGGATTGGGACTTTCGGCAATTCTTTTAGCGGCTAAATACTCTTGAAAGGCAATGTAAGCAAAGGCATAGGTGTCTTTATATTTTTGAATTAGCAAGCCACTTTTGAGCAATGCTTTCATGTCTAGCTCCACAATTGGATCGAAGGATAAATTGTGCGATCGCTGCTTAAAATAAGTCTTGAAATAAGATTTTGCGTATGTACTTAAATGTTTAGATTTAAATACATATTTACCCGTATCTAAACTTATCAAAGCTATATGGCTCCATAGATCGAGTCCCAGATCGAATCCAGATTTAAGATTGAGATCGGAATTAATACTATGATGCAAATCTCTACTGTTAATGTCGCGATCGCGATCCCAAGTACTTATTTGAATTTCTAAACATTGTTCTACAGTTTCTAAATAATTAAGACTACTATTAGACTCAAATATTAGACATAAAAAAGTTAATAGTAATGGAGTCTCAGTAAGTTCTTTAAACGCGGAATTTTGGGCGATCGCTTTAGTAAAGTTTTTAACAATTTCTTTGTTATTGAACCATTGACGGATGAAAGTATGAATTTGATCGTCGTTAAATTTGGCAATGTGGACTTCGGAAAACTGCTCGAACTTATAGTCATACGATCGGCAAGTGATAAAAATATGATTGCGATGAAAGCGATCGGCTAAGGCTTTCATCTCGACAATTACCCGACCGATTTTAGATTTTTCAACTTCATCTAAGCCATCTAAAAGAATTAATAGATTGCCTTGATTGAGTAGATGCTCGATCGCATTGGTATCTCTAATCCCATATCCCGTAAATGCAAGTATGAGATAGTCATTTAAGCCTAAGGTACTCTCGGCGAAGTCTTTTAAAGAAATTAAAACTGGAACTAGCTCGCCATGAAAATTAGCATTCAAACATTGCAGAACTAAATATTTCAAAAAGGTGGTTTTACCTACCCCAACTCCACCGAGGATGATTAATTTACTGTATTCTTTGATCGCTTGGATCGCTGGTACAGACTTGGTTGTAACTTGACTTAGATATCGATCTAATTCTTCCGAGTTGGCATCGCGTTTGAGCCTGTCGCCAATTTTAGTCAAAATACTCGAGCGATCGTGGCGTAAATTCAACCTTTCCCGTGACTGACCTGATGATTCCTCGATAATATTTAAGTTTGTATAAATCTCTTTGAGTTCTCTGGGTTCGCGCATATCTAAAATTCGGATGCGATTGCAGCTTTTAGTTAGGCTTTCGTGGCATTTTTGTCTTGCCTCCTGCACCGTATTATCAATGCTTAAACTGGGGGCAGGTGATGCAGATTTATTAAATAATTCTTGCCAATTTAGACCTAAACCTTCACAAATTTGGGCGAACATTTGCGTGGCGATCGCTTCACCTCGAAAAAATTTATTGACATACAAACTTGCCAGCTTTAACTCAAGTGCCAATCGCTCAGGAGTCATGTTTTTATTAGCTAATGCCAGATTTACAGTTTCGATGCCTGCGGGTGATAAATGCAGCGATCGCTCGTTCATAGATATATATTTGGGTATATGACAATTGCTAAATTGCACCTATCATAACTCCACTCTAACTTTAGAAAAAAATAGTTTAAAAAAATTGTTTGAACCTGCGAAGTGCCGATTCGATCCCTTCATTTTTACCATCTATTATTTGAGTCATCGACTGTAATTTGAACTGTAATTTCTAAATAACAAATTTTTTTAGTTTATCAAAATATTTGATTTAAGAAAATGCCTAATTTACCTAATTTAAATACCATTCCCAATTGGATAACTCTATTAC
>CAZLKI010000189.1:0-6301 GCA_964560035.1 uncultured Synechococcus sp. | reverse complement strand
CTATGTATAGTTTTGCTGGCATAACTTTTTGCATTTTTCTACGGTTTGCCTTTATATTACCCGTCAATCCTGCCCTGATCTCCCACTAGTAGGTTCCCCAGGCGGTCATCCGTTATATGTTCGGCTTTTATGCCTGCACCTAACAAATGCTCGGTGGCTATTCCTTCAAAGAATTTGCTAAACATATAGAGTGGTGTGGATACAAATCCTAACCCATTCAGAATCATGGCTTTGACGATTACTCCTGCACTTACTTTCTCTCTTGAGTGTCTCCCGAGTTTTTCGTTGATCTGCTCTACTATGCCCATCTCGTCGATTATTCCTGCTGCGATCCCTAGATGGTCTGGATTTTGTATTTTTATTTCTGTTCTAAATTCAAACTCCTCAATTTTTTATTATTTTACTCTTTATTTATGAGCGGAATGTGGGATAATTGTTATGACTGATGTTAAAGCAAGATGTTGAAACAAAACTACAGGGCTTGGGTAGAGATAGATTTATCCGCAATCAGGCATAACGTGCGCTCCCTCAAAAGTTTGCTCCCTAATACTGAATTAATGGCGGTGGTTAAAGCAGATGGATATGGACATGGGGCGATCGCGGTCAGTCAAGCAGTATTAGAAGCAGGGGCAACTTGGTTGGGGGTGGCAACGATTGTAGAAGGCGTGCAATTACGAAATGCAGGGATAACGGCTCCGATTTTGATTTTAGGGGCAACTAATAGTAGTGATGAAATTAGGGCGATCGCTCACAACCGACTGGAGCCCACGATCTGCACGACCGAACAAGCTTTACTATTTAGTAAGACCTTACATAAGACTTTAGGAGATTCTGCTTTCCATAACTCTGAAGAGGTTCCTCTTATTATAGATCCTCTTAAAGTTCATCTCAAAATTGATACGGGCATGTCGAGGTTGGGAACTAATTGGCAAGAAGCGCGGGATTTTATTAAGCTGGCATATAGTTTACCCGCTCTAAAAATTCAAAGTATCTATTCCCATTTAGCTACCGCCGATGAACTCGATCGCACGATCTTGCAACTTCAACATCAGAGATTTAAGCAAGTTATTCATGTATTAAAGGAACTATTAAAAGAACTTAAAGACGAACTTCAGATTGATATTCCCTTTGATATTCCCTCCATTCACTTGGCAAATACGGCAGGAATGATGACAGATGCAAATTTACATTACGATTTAGTGCGTTGTGGCTTGGGAGTATATGGGTTTTATCCTGCGTTCCACTTAAAAGAGAAGTTAGAAGAGAAGTTAAAAGAAGAATTGGAAAGTCCTTTCAGTTTGCGTCCTGCGCTACAAGTAAAAGCGAGAATTACTCAGGTTAAAGAAATTTCGGCGGGTACGGGAGTTAGTTATGGATATTCTTTTATTGCCCCTAAAGATATGCGAATTGCGACAGTGGCGATCGGATATGCGGATGGAATTCCTCGAAGTTTATCCAATCAGATTTTTTTTACAGTTTCTGACGATCGCAGCGATCGCGCTAATATGCAAAAAGGAGACCGAAAAGCTGCCCAAATTGGCACAATTACGATGGATCAGTGCTTAATTGATGTCACCGATATACCTGAAGTGAAGATTGGCGATGTGGTGACAATATTAGGAAATGGCGAAGAAAATAATGCCGACCGCTGGGCAGAAATTAGTAATACGATTTCGTGGGAGATTCTTTGTGGCTTTAAGCATAGACTGCCTAGAATAATTATGCGGTAGGTTCGATCGCTATTCACTAACTGATTTAACTAACTAACTAATTTAACTAACTGATTTAACTGAACCTAAAATAAAATCAAATAATCTATGTGCCAGTTCTAATTTAGAGCATAGAGGTGTTGATAGCCGTCCGTTTTTATCGATAAATGTGGCTTGATTGGTATCTGTCGCGAATCCCGTTCCTATTCCAGATCTTGCCAAACTAGAATGAACTTGATTAACAGCGATCGCATCTAAATTTTTAACCTTTAACTTATGTTCAGCCGCATTTAGAATCTCTCTTTCAGTTCCAGTTTGAGCCGCAAAGCCGATGAGTTTTTGATGGGGTTGTTTATAGTTACTTAAATCTGCCAAAATATCAGGAATTAGCTCTAGCTCAAGGTGATTGGGTAATTGTGATTTAGGAATTTTGCGATCGCTGTAATGTCTGGGGCGAAAGTCTCCAACGGCGGCTGCCATGATGGTTAAATCGGGCTGGAAGTTAATGAACTCAGACAAGATCGCTTCATGCATTTGAGCAGAGGTTTGGATGGAGATAGTTTTCTTAAATCCTTGATTCTCTTTTAAGTTCTTTTGTGAATGGACTAAATTCGCAATTACCAAACTTACATTAGCTCCGCGATGGTGGGCGGCTTGGGCGATCGCGATACCTTGTTTGCCCGTAGCAGGATTGCCAATAAATCGGACTGGATCGATAAATTCTCTAGTTCCGCCAGCACTGACTAGAATATTTTTGCCTAATAAATCTTGTTTGCCCTTTGTCCAAAATATCGACTCGATATAATTTAAAATTACTTCAGGCTCTGTCATTCGACCAGTTCCCACCGCATCACAGGCAAGGATTCCATCACTAGGAGCGATCGCTATATACCGAGAATTAGTTAGAAGATTTTGCCAATTATTTTGTACCGATTCCCACATGGTTGTATTCATGGCAGGAGCGACTAAAATTGGACAGATCGAAGCGAGTACCGTATTTGTCAGCAAATTATCAGCTAATCCCCAAACTAACTTGGCTAAAGTATTGGCACTGAGCGGCGCGATTAAGAATAGATCTGCCCATTCTGCTAATTCAATATGTAGAGGTCTACCGTTGGTTGGTTGCCAAAAATCGCGATCGCTATAGGCTGGATTTCTCGACAAAGTTGCAAAGGTCAAAGCCGAAACAAATGCCTCTGCCGATGCGGTAAGAATAACTCGGACTTCTATTCCGTTTTTTGCCAAAGTGGAAACTATTTCACAGACCTTATAGGCAGCAATACCACCCGTCACACCAATTAAGACTCGCATTTTATTTCAATTTTTATTTCAATTCCTAATGCTGATTTTGGGCTGTGCAAATTGCCTTTAAAACTTGTAATAACTTTTCTGCCGATTCAGGTTCGATCAAATTGAGCGATGGTAATGGCTGATAGGTAGGAAATTGCGATTTCTGATTTAATTTTTGAATCCGAACAAAATCATATCGAATCCCATTAGTAGTTAAACCCCATACCCCTTCTTGCGTTTCTAAACTTTTATAAGCGTAGGTTAATAGCTGCGGCAAGCCCTCTAAGGATTCGATCGCCGAGTTTTTAGTTTCAATTATTAATATCCAAAAAGGAATATCCTTTATGCTAGGTCTCTCTTTATTAATACAAATTAGATCTAATCTTCCTGTAATGCTAATATCTTCATCTTCAACATTAATCCGATCTATTTCCTGCTCCATTCTCATTTTAATTGGCGATTTATAGAAACCCGCTAACCGTAGTAGTAACAAAACCGTCAAAGCTTTTACCATACCTTCAAGTACCTTCCCATCAGCAAGATATTTTTTGAAATCATCCCGAATTTGGACTAATTCCGAACATTCTAAATCTGATAATGGCTCTAGCTGAAGTAAGGAACTAAAAGATGCATATGATAACTCTTGAAACTTGAGATAGTCTTGAACTCGATCTAAAGTTAAAGTGCTGGCGTTAATTGTAGGCATAATTTAATTTTTAGGTGTTTGCTAAATTATAGGTTTTGAAAATACCAATTAAGAATTTGAAACCTGATGTGATGCGGTATAAACCTGCAACGATGAAGTAAAAAGCTGATCCGATCCAGTTTAAACTCATAATTAGAATTGCTGGCACTCAATGAGTACGAGGATATTAGTATGCGGATTTATGTTAATCTGAAAAAATCTCAAGCTTAAAACCAGAGCTTAAAATACATTAAACATGATGGATACTAAACTCTCGGCTTTGCAACAGTTATTAGAAGTCGTAGCACAGTTGCGATCGCCTGCTGGGGGCTGCCCTTGGGATTTAGCTCAAACTTCTGAAACTTTGATTCCCTATATTATTGAAGAAGCGTACGAAGTAGTCGATGCCATCAAGAGCCGAGATCCTAAAGCGATCGCCGAAGAATTAGGAGACTTACTATTACAAGTAGTTTTACAAGCGCAAATTGCCAGCGAACAGCATCATGAAAATCAAAGGTTTACGATCGCCGAAGTTGCTAAGGCTATAAGCGAAAAGTTAATCCGCCGTCATCCCCATGTGTTTGCTAATGTGAATGTTAGAGATTTGGCAGAAATTCAGCAAAATTGGGAACAAATTAAAGCTACAGAAACTGGAGAACATACGCTATATGAAAAGCTCCATCGCTATGCCCGCACTCTTCCACCCTTGATGGCAACCACAAAGATTATCAATAAAACCGAAATATCATCAGCCTACGCTCCATCAGACATATCAAAAAGTTGGGAGCAATTTCAAAAATCCTTAACAAGTAGCGATACCTCCCATGACGATCGCCAAGCAGAATTAGGAGATTTACTATTTGACTTAATCGCTCTTGCCCATAAATACCAATTAGATGCTTTTTCCGCGCTGCAAACCGCTAATCATAGATTTATTGATAATCTAGATCGAGATTAGGCTTTAATAATTAACTAGAAATACTAATATGCTTCAACTTTTGCGAATCATTTTGACTTTAGCTCTATCCATCTTGCTTACATTTCCTGCCTTTGCGGTCGAGCCAACTCCAGCCCCCATTCCGCCTGCGCTAGAAAAAAATACTCAAATTAAAAGTGACCAAGCCTTGCTAGATGATTTAGCGATTAAAGCCATTACTGCCACAAACAAAGGAAATTTTGCCGAAGCCGAAGTCCATTGGACAGAGATTATTAACCAATTTCCTGATAATGCCGCCGCTTGGAGCAACCGAGGTAATGCCAAATCTAGCCAAAATCATTTAGAAGAAGCGATCGCCGACTATTCAAAAGCGATAGAACTTGCACCTACTGCCCCCGATCCCTATCTCAATCGTGGAGCCGCATTTCAAGCCTTAAATAAAACTGACGAAGCGATCGCCGACTACAACCAAGTCTTAGACATCGATCCGCAAGATCCTGATGCCTATAATAATCGTGGGAATGCTAATGCTAGTTTGGGGAAGTGGACTGAGGCGATCGCTGATTTTAAAGAAGCATTTGAAATCGAACCTAACTATGCCTTTGCCCGTGCCAACTATGCCCTTGCCCTCTACGAAACGGGAGATTCTAAACTGGCTGTAAAAACCATGAAAAATCTCCTGCGTAAATATCCAAATTTTGTCGATATGCGGGCGGCACTTACAGCAATATTATGGGAACAGAAAAAAACTGGCGAAGCCGAAAGTAACTGGATCTCCGTCCCAAAAATCGATCCCCGCTATCAAGACATTGAATGGGTAACTAAAGTCCGCCGTTGGACTCCTAAAATTACCAATGCCCTCAATAATTTTTTAAAGCTGCAATCAGCTACAAATCCTAGTTAATTCAAAATATACGAATAAATACAAAGTTAGACCGCGATCGCTCCGTTTAAGTTATCTGTCTTCAACAAAGATTAAGTAACCAAAAATAATTGATTTTCTTGTTCAGTTCCGAGAGATGATTGGGGACAGCTCTTATAAAATCCAATAAAATTAGGGCGATCATCAAATACTTTGGAAAAAATTCTTCGGTAATATAATTTTATTGACATGGTTAATCTGCATTTGCTGAATTATTACAAAATATATAAATTAATAACAAAGTTTGTGCACAAATTTGAGGTGCGGACTATTGTGGGTAAATGTCCTGAAGACTCATTGAAATATATCAGGTCTATATCTTAGATTACACTTTTGATGCAAATTCAATCAATGATTTTATGATTTTCTTTGATTTTTGGAAGGTGATCTCAATTTCAATGTCTTCGTCCTCTAACAATCCAAAATTCTCATAAGCCAAATTTAAAGCTCGATAAGAACCAGTGCGTTACGCTAATACACGCTACGGTTGTTGTTTTTAATCGTCCCAAGAGCCTTGAGGTTTTTCTTTGCGATCGCCGATCTTATAGTTATAGGGTATGTTGATGAAATGTAACGCGCCTTCTTTTTGTATTAGTTTGAACTATTCGGAGACTTTTTTAATCGGTTACAATGCAGTTACAAAGCAATGACTGATTGAAATTAACAATCATTATGGTAATCCGTCAACCTCGTTACAGCAAAGACAGCAATTCTCATTTTGACTTTTAAGTTGCCCATAAGTTACCTAAGCTAAAAAT
>CAZLKI010000188.1:0-6303 GCA_964560035.1 uncultured Synechococcus sp. | reverse complement strand
GAGTGGATTTGAACCACTGACCTTCGGGTTATGAGCCCGACGAGCTACCAGACTGCTCTACCCCGCGTTGTTTTAATATGATAGCAGAAATATTTAAGAAATACCTAGAAGTATCAAATAAAACTATTAAAAAGCCTTAATGAAATTATGTAATCTTTCTAAAGTACGTTGATTTTGAGCGTGAGTGCCAATAGTTAAACGTAGTCTACCTCCAGTTTGGCGAATTAAAGTTCCTTGAGACTTGAGATATTCCAAGATTTCACGATCGCTAGAACTACGAAGGTAGATAAAATTAGCATCACTTTGCCAGACTGATATATTTAGTATATTTAGTGATTTATGCAAAGACGCTTTCATATTTTGGATTTCACTGTATAGGCGATCGCGCTCTAATTTGATTTCGGGAATATTTGCTAAAAGCTCATGACGGTGAATTATTGCCAACTCAGCCGCAGCAGAGGAAATCGTAGGGAGATTATAGGGGAGGCGAACTTTTTCTAGGGCAGAGACTAATTCAAGATTGGCGATCGCATAGCCGACTCGATAGGCAGCCAGACGAAAAGCTTTAGAAAATGTCCGCAAAATCAGCCAATTAGGATGTTGGGAAAGCTCGTTAGCCAAAGTTTGACCCGAAAACTCAAAATAAGCTTCATCAATTACCACCAATATATTTTCGGGAATCGATCGCATCCAAACTAATTCTTCAAAATTTAATAAATTACCTGTAGGCGAATTGGGATGGACTAGACATACGGCTTTAATTTTGCCCGAAGCTATTTCTTTACTTGCTGCCTCTAAATCTATACTAAAATCTTGCTCATGACGAGGGACTCTGACCACTGGAATCCCCAATCCTTGTGCCAAAATTCCGTACATTGAAAATGTGGGTTCGGCAACCAGAATACTGCCATGAGGGGAGTCAGAATTTAGATTTGCATTTAAACAAGTGGCAATTAAAAGCGATCGAATTAATTCATCCGAGCCATTACCTAAGGATATGAGATCCGGTTCAACGCCAATATATTCCGCTATTAATTTTTTCAAGCTTAAATATTCACCATCGGGATAACGATTCGCCAAAATTTCCGACTGGACGATGGCTGCTAATTTCTGTTTAAACCAATCGGGTAAATCTATAGCGACTTCATTGGCATCGAGCTTATCAATTAGTTGTCGATCTAACTTCAAAGGCTCTTCTGGTTTATAGGTCGTTAATTGGGCTAAATCTGGGCGAATTAGTGATGCGGACATTAAACTTAATCTTTATTCTTTACTTAAATTTTTACTTATATAAAAATCATAGCAGTCCGAACATTTATCTTTCTTGATAAAGCCTGATAAAGTAAATAAACTCCCAATATCAGACCTCGTTATGTCATTCAAACGTTCTAGTGGAATTTTGCTACATCCTACGTCTCTACCCAGTCGATTTGGCATTGGGGATCTGGGGGCATCGGCGTATAGATTTGTGAATTTTCTGGAGTATAGCGGGCAAAAACTCTGGCAAGTTCTACCATTAGGTCCGACGGGCTATGGCAACTCTCCTTATATGTGTTTTAGTGCGATCGCGGGCAACCATTTCCTCATCAGCCCCGATCTGCTTTTAGAGCAAGGTTTATTAAATGAGGCTGACTTTGATTCTCTACCTGATTTTGATGATGGGTTTACCGATTTTGAGCGGCTAATTCCCTATAAGATGGAAATTTTCAAACTGGCATATAGTCGTTTTAATAAAGCTGAAAATCGGAAATTTATCGAGTTTTGCGAAGAACAACAACTCTGGCTCGATGACTATACATTATTTATGGCAATACTAGAATCCAATAACGGTCAGTCTTGGCACACTTGGGATGTGGCGATCGCCCATAGAGAAGAAAAAGCTCTAAATCAATACAGAGAAATGCTCCAAGATCGAATAGGTTTCCATGAATTTTTGCAATTTCAATTTTTTTCGCAGTGGTCAAAATTACGCAGCTATGCCAATCACAAAGGTATTTTAATTGTCGGCGATATTCCCATTTATCTAGCTCATAATAGTGCTGATGTTTGGGCTAATCCTCATATATTTGAACTCGACCCAGAAACCTTTGAGCCCGCTTTGATGGCAGGAGTACCTCCCGATTATTTTAGTGAAACTGGGCAATTATGGGGAAATCCAGTCTATAACTGGGCAGAGCTAGAGAAAGATAATTTTAGTTGGTGGGTGAGCCGATTTAAATCGATGTTGCAGTATGTGGACATTATTCGGATCGACCATTTTCGCGGATTTGAGGCGTTTTGGCAGGTTAAAAAAGGCGAAGAAACTGCAATTAAAGGTGAGTGGAAATTAGCTCCGGGGAAAGAGTTATTTACGACTTTGAAGTATATTTTTGGCGACTTACCAATTTTGGCAGAGGATTTGGGCGTTATTACCCCTGAAGTTGATGCCTTGCGCGATGAGTTTGCATTTCCGGGGATGAAAATTTTACTGTTTGCTTTTGGCGGCGATAACGCTAATGTTTATCTTCCCCATCACTATGTTAAAAACTCATTAGTTTATACAGGAACCCACGATAACGATACGGCGGTGGGTTGGTGGCAACGTGTCAATCAAAATGAAAAAGAATTTTTAGCAAAATATATGAATCTAGAAAATGTTGGTGTGGATCAAATTAAAGAAGTGCATTGGTTGTTAATTAGAATGGCTTTGGCATCAGTATCCGATTTGGCGATTATTCCCGTGCAAGATATTTTAGGTTTAGATAATACTGCCCGAATGAATATGCCCGGAACTGCTACAGGTAATTGGGCTTGGCGTTATCCTTCTGAGGATTTATTAACTTCCGAACTAGGCGATCGCCTCCGTAACTTAACCCAACTATACAGCCGACTTTAGGTGAGCGAATTTAGCTGCTAACTCATTTTTGGCGAACATAAAGATATATGCCTAAACCTGCTAACAGCAACCAGATCGCCATAATAACTCCTGCGCCTACCCAATTTTGAGGTTTGTCTTTGCCTGCAACTATGGCAGCTTCGGCTTTTTGGCGGGAGGCAGTCATCACCTCTTTAGGGATAAGTTTGGAAACCAAAAACACTCCCAAGGGCACAATTAGCAAATCATCTAAATATCCAATTATGGGAATAAAATCTGGAATCAGATCGATGGGGCTAAAAGCATAGGTGACTACACAGATAGCTAGTAATTTTGCATACCAAGGGACTCGGCGATCGCCACAGGCAAAATAGAGAGTGTAAGCCTCTCGTATCAGATGTTGCACTTGACTTTGGATTTGTCTCAGTAGCTCTTTTAAAAATGAATATATAAATGAATTTTTCATATTTAACCTACTTTGCAGCCCCATAAATTAGCATAAAATCATCGTTATTAAGAACGCGAATTTCTCAGATGCATGTAATTCAAGCTCGGAACTCGGACATTCAACAAAATAGCTCGGAATATTCCAAATAATTCTAAATAATTAGTAGCCGTGGCTCAAACAACTAAAATCAGACTGTGACAAAGTTGTGCGTGATCTTTATGGTAGATTCGGATTGAAAAATGGACAGAATAAAATCCCAACAGTTATTTGTCATTCGAGAAATTGGTCGGTGGTTAGTAATTTCGGCGATCGCGGGGATTTTATGCGGCATAGCTTCGGCGGTTCTGTTAGCTGCTTTACAATGGGCAACAAATTGGCGCGAGTCTCATATCTGGATCGTGGCATTTCTACCATTGGCGGGACTGGTCAGTGGTTTGATTTATCATTATTTTGGGCAATCTGTAGAAGCGGGAAATAATTTATTACTAGAAGAAATTCATAATCCCCAGCAAGTTATTCCTTTGAGAATGGCAATTCTTATTTTAATGGGAACGGTCGTAACTCATTTATTTGGGGGTTCTGCGGGTCGAGAAGGAACGGCGTTACAGATGGGTACTGCTCTTAGCGATCGCCTGACTGGATTATGGAGATTAAAAAAGGAAGATCGGCGTATTCTTTTGATGTGTGGGATTAGTGGTGGTGTTGCTTCGGTATTTGGCACGCCTTTAGCGGGAACTCTCTTTGGTTTAGAGGTTTTGGCAATAGGCAGAATCCGTTATGACGGTCTGTTTCCCTGCTTGATTGCGGCGATCGTGGGAGATTACACAACTTCATTTATTATTTCCAAATGGGGAGGTCATCGTACTGAATATGACCTAGTAGGAGGATTCGCTACTAATCTTCAAGATCTCACAGGTAATGTGGTAAATCTGATCTCAGCCGTGATTGCAGGAATAATTTTTGGCTTGACGGCACTGTTATTTACGAAAGTTACACACAGAATTAAAGAGTTTTTTAAATCGAAAATTCCCTACCCACCCCTACGTCCTATGTTCGGCGGCATAATTATTGCGATCGCGGTTTTGATGATTGGTACAACTAAATACATCGGACTCGGCATTCCTACGATTATTTCGGCTTTTCAAACTGAGCTTCCATTGTGGGACTTTGCCGCTAAAATCATCTTCACTGCCATTACTATAGGTTCAGGATTTAAAGGAGGAGAAGCCACACCGTTATTTTATATTGGGGCAACTTTAGGAAGTGCTTTATCGCTATTTTTGCCTCTCCCTACTTCTGTGCTGGCAGGAATGGGCTTTGTGGCAGTATTTGGGGCGGCAGCTAATACTCCGATCTCTTCGACGTTGATGGCAATGGAACTATTTGGACTTCCCATCGGTATGTTGGCAGGTATTGCTTGTGTAGTTAGTTATTTAGTCTCAGGTCACAATGGGATCTATAGTTCTCAACGTATTAGCACGAGTAAGTCTATAGTTTCTAGCGATCGCTCAAAAAATAAATCTGATTTAGATACTGATTTAGATGAAGATACCTAAAGACTTTTAGAAAGATGTTTAGATCGAGAATTTGCGATCGCGGCTTGAATCAAATTAATTTTTAAGAGTGACTTTAAGGTGATCTAGCGATGATTTTAGGCTATATTGCTAGTAGTATATGAATCTACTAATATCTCTATTTTGACTACCAATCTTTTGACTGCGCCTTTAACCAACAACCTTTTAGCTGCCCCCCCCAAACGCCCCGTATTTCCTTTTAGTGCGATCGTCGGGCAAGAGGAAATGAAATTAGCATTAATGTTAAATGTGATCGATCCCAAAATTGGTGGTGTCATGATCATGGGCGATCGCGGTACGGGCAAATCCACAACTATCCGAGCCTTAACCGATTTGCTCCCCGAAATTGAAGTCGTAGAGGGCGATCCATTTAATAGCCATCCCCAAGATGCCGATTTACAAAGTGATGAAGTCCGCGATCGCATCCGTCAAAACCAAATCTTGCCGATTGTTAAAAAGCAAGTGACCATGATCGACCTGCCCCTCGGTGCAACTGAAGATCGAGTATGCGGCACCATTGACATTGAAAAAGCTTTGTCTGAGGGTATTAAAGCCTTTGAACCGGGGTTACTCGCAAAAGCAAACCGAGGCATTTTGTATATCGATGAAGTTAACTTGCTGGACGATCATCTTGTAGACGTATTGCTCGATTCTGCCGCTTCTGGTTGGAATACGGTGGAAAGGGAAGGGATCTCGATTCGTCACCCCGCCAAATTTGTATTAGTTGGTTCGGGCAACCCCGAAGAAGGAGAATTACGTCCTCAGCTTTTAGATCGGTTTGGCATGCACGCCGAAATTCGTACTGTCAAAGAGCCCAAGCTGCGCGTCCAAATCGTCGAACAACGCACCGAATTCGATCAAGAACCGCGTAAATTTTTAGCAGAATATAATCTCAAACAAACCGAAATTCAAGATCGATTAGTTAAAGCACAGGAACTGCTACCATCCGTCAAAATTGATTTAGAATTGCGCTTGAATATTTCTCAAGTTTGCTCGGATTTAGATGTAGATGGGTTAAGAGGAGATATTGTCACTAATCGGGCTGCCAAAGCGATCGCCGCACTAGAAGGACGTACTGAAGTTACAGTCGATGATGTTAAACGAGTAATTACCTTGTGCCTCCGCCATCGTCTCCGCAAAGATCCTCTGGAATCCATTGATTCGGGATATAAAGTCCAAAAAGCATTCAGCCAAGTCTTTGGTATTACTGAGGAATAACTATTAGGAATATCCCAAATTAAATTGGAGAATGTTTATGTTAGTTAGATGTCAAAGCAGCAGCTAAAGTTTCTAATGAATATTTAGTATAGGACTTACGCAAGATTCATAAGAATAGAAGGGTGCTTGAATTGCTGAATTAGATAATCAGACGTAAGCCCAAGTTTGAGTTGATAAATCGTTTTACCAACTTTGACAGCCAAACGCTT
>CAZLKI010000187.1:0-6307 GCA_964560035.1 uncultured Synechococcus sp. | reverse complement strand
TTTAAATATAGGTTTTCTTTTTACACTGCGTAAGTCCTAATAGTTGAAATATCCAGTTAAAATATATTGCTATATACAACTAAGACTATGGTTAAAATAGTCGTTAAAAACTTACACTATTAAATGTCATGGATGAACTTAGACCTATAATTCAAGAGTTAACTCAACGACCCACAGCATTTTTGGGCGGCTTAGTGGCAGGGTTTCTCAGGCTCGATCTCAGTGAAGATCCCCTTAGAACTTGGTTAAGTCAGCAAGGTGTAGCAACTACCACTACTACCTCTAAACCATCAGGACCTCAATCTATCTCAATTGATTAGTCTATAAGTAGCTGTCGATCGCTCTCAATCTATTTCTGATTTATGTCTGTTGATAGGTTGATTACTTTTACTAGGCTATCATCACTAAAAACAAATAATAATCATCTCAAATGACTATTCAAATAGCGATCTCAGACGATAAATAACCATAACTATTATGACCTTTCGTAGCTCCGTAACCCTACAAGATAAGCTCTATAGCTGCCTACTCTATGCTATCCCGATGGCATCAGTTTCACCCTACGGCTCGCTTATATTTAGTCGAGTTCCCTATTTACGTTATCCCTTTGAGCCTTTTATCTTTTTGAATGAGATCCTTAATATTCCAGTTATTCCTCAATTGATCTCGGTTGATAGCGTTGCGTTTTTGTGCATCTACTTTTTTGTCGTTAGAAACATTAGAGTCCCCCATTTTGTCCGCTTTAACGCGATGCAATCTATCCTGCTGGGGATCATATTAGTTTTAATTCAAATAATTAGTAGCTTGTTTGCGCCCCTTTTTACAAATTTCGGCTCAGCCTTGTTTTTATTGGAAGTTATTTTCAATACAATTTTTATCGGGATAACTGCCGCTTGTATTTACTCCGTAGTTCAAACTATTCGTGGAGTATATGCCGAAATGCCAGTGGTTTCTGATGCTGCTTATTACCAAGTACCCCGTTAATCTAGATTTTCTAGTTTAATCCTCGGATCTACAGCTTTAAGTAATAAGTCAGCTAACAAATTCCCAATAACTAGCATTAAAGTCCCAAGGGTTAAACCTGCCATCACCAGATTTACATCTTTTTGCTGAACTGCTTGTAATAATAATTTTCCCAGTCCTGGCAATCCAAAGAAGTATTCAATAATAAACGACCCACTCAATAAGCCCGAAAGCTCAAATCCTAACAGCGTTATTAAAGGATTAATGGCATTGCGTAAAGCATGAACGTAAATCACGCGATTTTCGGGTAATCCCTTAGATCGCGCAGTTTTAATATAGTCTTGGCGCAATACATCAAGTAAATTACCCCGCATCAAGCGTTGTAAGCCCACAAAGCCAATTATTGTCAATGTAAATACAGGCAATATCAAGTGATGGGCAATGTCAATAATTTTACCAAACCAATTTAATTCGCTAAAATCGATACTGGTCAAGCCGCCCACTGGAAATAAAGATGTACTTTGTGCCATCATCAACACTAAAATTGCCAAGATAAAGCTGGGAAATCCCTGCACGGCATAGCTTAAAACTTGAATGCCTCGATCTGATGAAGTGTTTTGCTTAACTGCACTAAATATGCCCAAAGGGATCGCGATCGCCCAAGTTGTAATTAAAGAAGCGATCGCCAAAATTAATGTATTACCCGCCCGTTCGGTCACAAGTTGCAGTACGGGAGCATTGCCCTGACAAGTTCGACCCAGATTACCCTGTAATGCACTACCCAGCCAATTACCATACTGGATCGAAACTGGTTTGTCGTAACCCAGTCGCGCTTTTTCGGATTCGATAAATTCTTTAGAGGTGGAAGGGTTAAGTTTAATATCGGTAAAACAGTCTCCGGGGGATAGCTTTAGCATCATAAAGCTCAAAACCGATACCAAAAATATGACCAAACCTGCTTGGCTGAGACGTTTGAGAATATAGGAAATATTGTCATTCATAATGTACCTATATCACGGCGGAATGTGGCTCCATCATAGCTAATGTGGCTTAAAGCTTTATAAACTGAGGCGATCGCTTCATTTATCTCCTTACCTGTAGAACTAACACCTAACACGCGCCCTCCATTGGTAACTAAACTTTTATCTTTAATTTTAGTCCCAGCCTGAAATACTACAGCCCCAATCTCCTCAGCTTTTTTAATGCCTGAAATCAGTTTTCCTGTTTCTGGAGTTTCGGGATAACCACTACTTGCCATAATCACGCAGACCGAGGCTCCGGGCTTCCAGCTTATGGGTAAAAGTCGATCTAGCCTATTTTCTATACAAGCTAAGAGCAAATCCTCTAAAGGTGAATTCAGTAGAGGTAAAATTGCTTGAGTTTCGGGATCGCCAAATCTAGCATTAAACTCTATAACTTTGGGTTTACCTTCGGGTGTAATCATCAAACCTGCATATAGACATCCACAGTATTTAATTTGGCGATCGCGCAGTGCCGCAATAGTTGGTTCTAAAATTGTCGATTGAATTTCTGCCATCAACTGCGGAGTCATCAACATACTTGGGGCATACGCTCCCATTCCGCCAGTGTTAGGTCCGAGGTTGCCGTCTTTGAGTCGTTTGTAATCTTGGGCGGGCAGTAGGGGACGGATTGTGGTGCCATCGGTAATCGCTAGAATTGATACTTCTTTTCCAGCTAAAAATTCTTCAATGACAATCTTTACGCCAATCTTTTCGCCAGTATTACTGAATTTTGCTGTAAATTGCTCTTCAACCTGCCCTGTAAATATCCGATCGATCGCCTCAAGAGCCTCATCTAAGGTAGTTGCAACCGTTACGCCTTTACCACTGGCTAAACCATCAGCTTTAATAACTATAGGAATGCTTTGCGATCGCACGTAATCCTTAGCTGATTCGGGTTCGGTAAATGTCTGACTCGAAGCGGTAGGAATCCCCGCACTTACCATTAATTCCTTTGCCCAAGACTTACTCGATTCAATTTGCGCCCCCGCTTGGGTGGGACCAAATACAGGTAAATTTGCAGCATGAAAATAATCGACAATTCCCATTGCCAAAGGTAACTCAGGTCCAATTACGGTCAAAGCTACGCCTTGCACATCAGCAAATCTACGGATACCCTCAAAATCACTAACTGCAAAGGATAAATTTTGACATTTAGCCATACTTGCCGTGCCAGCGTTACCGGGAATACACAAAATCTGGGTAACTTTTTCTGATTGAGCAAATTTCCATGCTAGGGCGTGTTCTCGACCACCACCACCTACTATTAAAACTTTCAAGTGCTTACCTGCTTTTTAGCATTAGATTATAGCAAGATTGAAATTCTGTCACATCCTAAATTAATCTTAAGAAGACCTTAGAGAGAACCTCATGCAGCTTCTAAAACTCAAATACCCAAATTATCCAACCTTTTTTAGTAACTGTTATTAGATATTTAGAAGATAGTCGGTTAGTAATTTTTTCTACTTCAGCCCACATCGTACAAGCCCGAAATATGCTGTAAGTATGGCTTTCATATTCTATAGCAGCAATTGGTTTATCCAGATCGGCTAACTGCACGTGACAATGACGGACTTGAGCGGGTAGGATCACATAACGATTGGCATTTGTTCCCAGTCGCAGGAGATCGGTTTGATCGAAGTTGGAGACTTTACTCATAAAAGTAGTTTACGCTCTAAATTTCTATTTTAGGATTTCTATTTTAGGATTTCAATCAATTGTTGTTGATTTCTTGATGATTTTTTGTTTAATTAGAGCGATCGCTAAGTTTAAGTATCTAATATCAAACTCTAAATAGTAAATTGCACTTTTTTCTTAAACTCAAATGCCCCAACAATCGAACCCCAAACCCGCTCATCAGTTAATGGATCGTAGCCTCGATCTAAGCTATTAAAGTTATGTTCGCTAATTTCAAACTCGCTGGCTAAATAGGTTTCCTTACCATTTCGGAACACCATGCAACCTTTGCCCGATTCGACCGATCCCTTGAAGGAGTTTCCTTGAACGTTATTAGGCGTATATTTTACCAGCATTTTGCATCCTGCCAATTTATCTACATCTGCTAGTACCAGCGATCGCAATTTTTCAGGTTCGCGACTAGCTCCATAATAGGTAGAGGCATCTCTAATTTTGTAGTTTTCAATCGCAATGGGATGTTCGAGATCTCCCGTCAGGATCAATTGCAAAATGGCAGTACGGTAAGGACGATTTAGCTCGTAATCATACGCCTGTTCTGAGTACAACCAAATTCCCACATCACTTAAAGGCAGGGGTAAAGGACGAATACAAACGCGAATATGGGCAAAAAATGGAGGATTGGCGATCGCTTGCTCCCAATTACTAAAATCTCCCGCCATCCAAGTTGCTAGTGTTAGCAAATCTTTTTGAGTAATCTCTTGAGCGGTCATACTATTCTCTAAAAGCAATTCTGCCTTGCTTGGGCAAACTAAAGATTATAAAAGCTGCCAAACATACGACATAGACGATCGAAGCCACGATCGCCCCAAATGCCAAGGTATCAACTGAAACGCCATTATGAAAAATAGATTTAAACTGTAACGGTGCTTCAAGCAAAATCTTACAGCGATCGCCAAGCTGTTCTAAAGGCGTAAATCCACAACTGAGAAAAGTCGTCCCAAATATCGTTCCTACACCGCAGTATGCCACCATAGCCCAACGCCAACTGGTATAAATTAGCGGTAATTGTCCTCTACTACGGTTAATATCCTCGTTTAAATCTTGCCAAAACCACAGCGAAATCGGGATTAAAATTCTGGCACCCCATCCCGTAAAAAAGCCTATGGGTAAAGAAGCCATCAGCAAATAAACCGTGATTGCGAGTAAAAGCGAAACCCGCCAGTAAATCGTGAGCGATCGCAATATTGCTTGATTTTTAGCTCTAAATGCCCAAACTAATAATGCCAATGGCGCAATTACAGTAAACATTATTGCCAGTCGAAAATCTAACCAAACTAGCGATCGCAGCAAAGAATCTTCCATAACTGGCTTAAAATATCTGGGAGTTACTTATAAATTATTTACGATTTAGTCTATGAAGGGCGAACGATGGGAATTGAACCCACGAATGGTGGTACCACAAACCACTGCCTTAACCACTTGGCTACGCTCGCCATAGATTTAATAGAATAACATTTGATTGATAATTTTTGCTAGATCTTGAATTTTAATTTTTACTTAAATCTAACTAGAAACCTAAAAATGGCAGAGCAAAATCCAGATCTAAATCCAGATATAAGTCCAGAATTAATACCAGAAGTAATATCAGAGTTGTTAAACAATGGGAAGAAACTGTTTGAGGTAGAAAGATACACTGAAGCGATCGCCCAACTCGAACAGGCAAAAATACTAATTAATCCTCAAACTACATTAGGTGGAGAAGTCCAAATTTGGTTGGCAAATGCTTACGATGCCATTGGTGAAACTAAACGGGCGATCGCGATCTGCCGGAAGCTCACAAATCATAGCGATCCCACTATTAATAAACAAGCAAATTATTTAATTTCGATATTTTCTGCCCCAGAACTCAGCGAACTGGAAAATGTGACATCAACTTTGCCAAATTTAACCAATTTAGATAGATCTGTAGATGTATATCTTTCACCTAAGTCTTTTACCGCTTCTAAACTATCATCGAATGATTCCAGCAAGGCGATCGCCTCACCCACATCCCAAGTTCTAGCTCCGGTGAGACAAAATTATTTATCGATCTGGCTCTTAATCACCCTCGCTGGGATAATTATTTTAAGCTCGCTGGCAATTTTATATTAGTTAATCTTAAAGAAAATGTCGATCAATATCAGCGAATCTACCTTTAGAAAAACCTTAGAATATTTGACAAATCAAGCTGGTGATGGCGATCGCCTAGCCATAGAGTTATTAGCTTTACTTCAAAGTCATACTCAATCTCTTAATGCAGATAATATTGAACCCATTCCTAATTTCGATCGACGACTGTTTACCGCATGGAAAGAATTAGCAGAACTCCAGATCGGACATATAGGTGAAAATTGCTGGAGTTTCCCCGTTCCTTTTGCCGATCTTGCTGAAAATTTATCCATCCCTATAGAAAACTTGATCCGATATCTAGAAACTACCGAGATCGATTGCCTTCAACTTTTGGCAGGGCGCAGCACAAATTATCTAATTAAGTCGCAACAAGTTGGAGATTTGGCATTTCACTCCGATCCCAATTTTTCTAAGCTCTCTACTAAGTTATCAACTAATACATCAGTTAAGACTACTAAAACTGATATAAAGCTTATCTTGAAAGTTGGCGATCGCATTCGAGTTAATGCCAACCGTCC
>CAZLKI010000186.1:0-6321 GCA_964560035.1 uncultured Synechococcus sp. | reverse complement strand
TAAAGTCTGAAAAATTGTAAAAACTTTTTGATGAAATTTAGGATCGATGCCTTCTCCATTATCGCTAACCGTAAACTCATAGTATTCCTCTAAGTCTCGCATGGAGACTACGATCTTACCTTGACTGGGATTGGGATGATATTTAATAGCATTATCGATTAGATTTGAAAATACCTGTCCGAGCAATATTCTGGCAGTTATAAAAGTGGGTAAAGGCGAACCATATTCCACAATAAATCCAGTTGGTGGCGATAAAGTATCGACTATTTCGGCAATTAAAGCTTCGACCGATACCAGTTCTAGGGTCATTTGTTTGCGACCGATGCGCGCGTATTCTAAAATTCCATTGAGCAAGGCATACATTCGATGGACTCGCGTTCTGAGCAGTTGTAATTGCAGTTTATTTTCTTCGGGCAATTGCGCTTCTAAATCTACTTCCAACCACTCTGAAAGATTGGCGATCGCTCTTAATGGAGCTTTGAGGTCGTGGGAAACAATATAGGCAAACTGATCCAGTTCTTGATTGCGATCGCCGAGGGCGCGATTAGTAAAAGTCAAGGTAAAGTTAAGTCTAGTTAGTTCGTCTGTCCGTGATTGGAGTTGCACGGCTATCCTTTGGCGATCGGTAATGTCGCGAATAACCAAAAGTCGATGCCCATCAAACTCGATACTGCTGATCGAAATTTCAATCGGAAACAACGATCCGTTAGAGCGCATACCGCGTGATTGAGATAACCGATTAGTGATTTCTGGTGTATCTTTTTCAATTAATACCTGCCAATCTTTTCCTAAAATCTCCTCCTTATCCGTGTAACCAAACATTTTGAGGGCAGAGTTATTCATACTTTCAATTTGCGATCGCTCGTCAATTACGACTACCCCATCCACGACATTGGCGACAATTGTTTGAATCAGACTTTGGCTTTCTCTTAAGTTGAGTTCGCGATCGCGTAATTCTTTATATAAATCTTTAAATAAGCGCAGAGAAACCGCAGTGCCAAAAATACTAAAAATCGTTCCGAAGGATATTATTAATGAATTTAAATTACTAGCTTCATCAAAGTTATCCTGTCGTACTTTAAGCAATTGTGATTCTTCATCCATAAACTCTTGCATGGCAGCATTAAACTGCTCCATAACTTTTTTGCCTATTGTTAACTGGTTTTTAATCTGGGGAGAATTTTCTGGTAGTTGGATTCCTTGGGTTAAAGACTGTAATCTTTGTCGGACTAATTGCTCAATTTCTCGTACTTTTTGCGCTTGCATTGGGTTGTCTTGGACTAAATCTTGGAGATTATTTACACTCTGGGGCAATTTGACATTAGTTTGGTTATAGCTAGTGAGAAATTGAGTCTGACGATTTAGATAGTAGCCCCGCACCGAACTCTCGGCAGTTAGCAAATCGATTGATATGTCACGACTTTTCTGCAAAACATTGTTAGTATGAGTTACCCAATTCTGGGCTGTAACTCTACTTTCACGCAACCAAAAATAAGCACCTGACGTTAGAAGTAGGCAAATCATCGGAATGGAAATCGTGATTGATACCCTTTGACTGAAGGTTAAGCGATACCAAAGATTTTTAGGAGAAAGATTTTGTAAGTTAAACTTCATCTGCAATCTAAACCTACGGTCTAAGGAAAGTAAAAAATAGCTTTAGTAATTTATTGCAAAATTACTCGTCTTTATTAATATAGATCGATCTCAGTAAACCAACTCTATCTATATGCCTAAGATTTATACCATGTAAAATAAAAAGTAGAGCCAATTCCAACTTGGGAATCTAAACGAATTTTTCCGCCTTCGGTTTCCACAATTTTTTTGACAATTGTTAAACCGATTCCCGAACTTTGGGTTTTTTTGCGTAACTCCGAGGTTTGAAAAATATTAAAGATCTCAACCTGCCGATCTAAATCGATTCCCCTTCCATCATCGGCGATCGCAAATTCATAAAACTCAACTGGATTTTGCTGATAATCGTTTACGATAATTGTCTCCCCGCTAATCCGAATATGTCCGTCTAGGCGATCGTGATGCCTGACTGCATTGCTAATTAGATTGGTAAATACTTGATTTAACATCACCCGTTTGGTAAATAAAATGGGCATAGGATCGATTTTAATCTTAAACGCTGGTGGTGGAGCTACAGAATCGATCGCTTCCTCCAGCAAGGTCTGAACGCAAACCGTTTCGGGCTTAATATCTTCTCTGCCGAGTCTGGCGTATTGGGACAGCCCGTCAATTAGGGCATTCATCCGAAATATCCGCGATCGCATTAGTTGAAGTTGCTCTTTGTTTTCAGACGGAATTTGATTCATTAAGTCATCTTCTAACCATTGAGAAAGATTGGCGATCGCCCGTAATGGAACTTTGAGATCGTGTGCCACAATGCCCACAAATCGATCTAATTCTTGATTGCGCTGATTTATTAAATCTATACATTGAGATAGTCCACTGTTAAGTCTCTTTAATTCTCGGATCTGGGCATGTAGCTCGGCTTTATTACGGTCGTCTCCACTTATATCTGTTTTCAACCATTCTTGAATATCATCACACTTTGAAGCTGAATCTGACTTGGTTCTGACAAACTGAGACTCTCCATTATAATTTTGCAATCGCAATGTAGCTCTCTTGATGGGTATCCCGATTGATTTCTTACTTGCTGCATCGATTTGATTAATTTCGGCGATCGCCCTTACTGGTTCCACTGCCTGTGATGACGACGGAAACCATATCTTGTATAACTTATTTAAAATGCTAGATTTATATATACGTGGTGCTGACATCCTCTTTAACTCCATGTCGAACTGTATATCGAATTTAAAATTAATGCTTATTCTCCAAGTCCCAATCGGTAATTTCTCTAATTTGGATGTAAAAGCTTACTAATGTATATGTCAATGAGGAGATTGGCAATCCATTAAAATTAACTTATAACTAACTCATAACCAACTCACTCACTCAACTTACTTTAACTCATTCAAACTCATTCAATAGTATCAAAGCTCGTAGAAAAATAAGTCGTACAAACAATCTCTAGATTGCCTTTAGACCAATTAAAATCTTGCTGTTAGGTATTAGTTTTTGAAGCTTATACCCACTGGAAGCCAGAATTAGAGTTTCCACCCATACATTTATACAAATAGACAGAGTTCTTATACATAGCACCCAAGATACTGTAGGTACAACCTTTTCAGATAGGAATTAATTTTTATTAAGATTTAGAAATTTTACTAGCTACCTACAGATCAACAATCTTTTTTAAGAGCTTCAAAACCAAGTTTCTTCTCGTTCCCAAATCCACAATCCAACTAACCACGAATTTAATACATTAGGAGTCTGGCATGACTAAGCGATCTCTTCAAGCATCACCTTCAGGAATTCATAAAGCCAAGCAAGCATTTGCTCTTAAAGGTTGGACTCAAGAAAACTTGGCAGGTGAAGTTAATATCAAAACTCGCCAACCAATTTGGAAGTTTTTTACTGGTCAGCCTGTAGACCGCTATATTTTCTTAGAAATTTGTGCGATTTTGGATTTAGATCGCCGCGAAATTGCCGCCACCTGCCCTGCCGAATTTGGTGAAAGGTATAGCGATGAAGAATCACCACTCTCGACTATTCAAGATATCGATGCCTTAGTTAAAGAAGTGCGATCGCTACGGTTTGAAAAAATCCAAGCTCAATGCAGCATCCTGCAATTGCTCGATACTAGCCGCCCCATCGACCTCGACCAAATTTATATCGATGTCAACATCCTCGAAGAAATTTCTAGCCAACAACGGTTAGCGATCGCCGACTTGCAAAACATCGATTCTAAAACTCTCGATCAGGAATTTGACAAAGTGGGTATGGGGGCGATCGCCCAGTCTCAGATTTTAGGAATGCGCGCTGTAGAAAAATATTCCAAACTTCGAGTGCTAGGTAAGCCTGGCGCTGGTAAAACTACTTTTTTACAACATCTAGCAGTGCAATGCAACAACTCTAGATTTGTCGGACATTTAGTACCTGTATTTATCACCTTAAGAAACTTTGTCGAAGAATGCCGCACCAATCAAGAATTTAGCCTACTTAACTACGTTCGCCAAGAGTTTGCGACCTGTGGGATCGTTGACCCGTCTTCTGTAGAAACCTTACTTAAAGCAGGTAGAGTTCTACTGTTACTAGACGGTATGGACGAAGTGTTGAGCCAAGATAGCGTCTCGATGGTAAACGAGATTCGCAAATTTTCGGAAACCTATCACAAAAATCAATTCGTTACAACTTGTCGGATGGCAGCCACAAACCTCAGCCTACGGGGATTTACCGATGTCGAAATCGCGCCATTTACCCAAGTTCAAATCGCCAGCTTCGCCCAAAAATGGTTTCAAGCCTTTACAAAAGATAATTCTTCAAACAATAATTACGAATTAGGAAGAGCAAAATCTGTCCAGTTCATGCAAAAGTTAAACGAACCTGAAAACCTGCAATTTCGCCGTCTCGTCAGCAGTCCGTTATTCTTACATCTTGCTTGTTGGGTATTTTACGGTCAGGAAAAATTTCCGATCAAGCGTAGCGATTTCTATCAAGAGAGCTTAAATGTACTTTTAGGAAAGTGGGACGAAGCCAGAGGCGTAGAGCGGGATGAAGTTTATCGGGGATTCTTGTTACCGCAAAAGTTGAAACTATTAAGCCAAGTTGCAGCAGCTACCTTCGAGCAAGGACAGTATTTCTTTTCTCAAGAAGTAATCGAGCAGCATATCGGGGACTATTTACAAGATTTACCCAATGCCTCAATTGAGCCCGAAGAGATTCAACAGCAAAGTAAAGCCATACTAAAAGCGGTCGAGTCTCAACACGGACTTTTAACCGAGCGATCGCGGGGTATCTTTTCGTTTTCTTATTTAGTATTTCAAGAATATTTTACAGCACGTAAGATCGTTACTAGCTATAATCTTCAGTGCACCAATCAAGGTTCAGCTAAAGCTTTACAGAGATTAGTGAGTCATATCAACGACCCAAGGTGGCAAGAAATTTTTCTTTTGACCTCGACAATGCTTACTAACTCAGATGACTTGATCCAGCTAATGAAACAAAAAATTGATGAGATGGTTGAAGACGTACATATTCGCGATTTTTTAAGTAACACAAACAATCTGTCAGGCGATCGCCAATGGCAATTTAGTCCCGAACAAGAACAAGTGTTGCAAAGTTATTACCGAGCCAACCAGTTGTTAGTTGATTGTATAAATAGCAATAGTGAAATTGCCAAAAATTAGTTTCATTCCTACTTTAATCTGTAGATTCTAGTCGTAGATTTTAGTTGGGGTAGGTTGTTACAATTTTGACACTAGGTTAAAAGCTATCTAACCTTAAAAATAAGATATTCTGTAATTATCGAAAAATTAAGTGTTTAGAATAATTAATTGCAATGAGTGATATTCGTATTGTCTTAGTTGAAGATCATGATGTCGTCAGAATTGGTTTGCGTACTGCCCTTCAAAGCCAAGCAGGATTTAAGGTAGTAGGCGAAGCTAGTAATGGAGTTCAAGGCTTAAAAGTATTGGAAACTACTTTACCTGATATTGCGATTGTCGATATTGGCTTGCCGGGCATGGATGGGATTGAAATGATCCGACAGTTTCGGAAGTTGCAGTCAAACAAATTACAATCAGAGCAAAATATTACTAAGGTTTTGATGTTGACCATGCAGGGGAATGAAACCTCGGTATTGGCTGCTTTCGCGGCAGGTGCAGACTCTTACTGTATGAAAGATGTGGGCATAGAGCAGGTAATCGAGGCGGTTAAAATGACTCACAGTGGTAATTCATGGATCGATCCAACGATCGCCAACATCGTGCTCAGACAAATGCGTAAAGGTGCGGAAAAGGCTCCAGAGAAAGATAAACTTACAGTCGAGATTCAACCCTTAGAATCCGAATACAAAGATGTTTTAGATAGCTATCCTTTAACCAGTCGGGAATTAGAGGTTTTAGAATTAATTGTCGGAGGTTGTACGAATGTGGCGATCGCCGAGCAGCTTTTTATTACGGCGGGAACTGTTAAAACTCACGTTCGCAATATTTTATCTAAACTCTGTGCCGACGATCGCACCGAAGCCGCAGTTAGAGCTTTACGAGCGGGAATTATCTCTTAAAATGCCTTAACGATTTTTATTAACGATTAAGAGCACTCATAACTTCGCAACTTCGCACATTACCAAATTTGGTAGCAAGGATAAAGCGATCGCCGCGATCTTTAATTGCTCTTTCCACTAATTGTTCGTTGGTAAAAGGTTCTTACATATCCGCAGTATCCAGAAAGTTAAGACCTAGATCGAGGGGG
>CAZLKI010000185.1:0-6399 GCA_964560035.1 uncultured Synechococcus sp. | reverse complement strand
CATCGCCGTGAAATTTATGATTAGGCTCATTATTGATTGAGAGCAATGCGATCGCATAATACAGATTTAATGTTCAATGCTTACTACCGACGAAATGCCATGAAAAAATTGTAATATTTCTGATAAGGGTATTTTACCATTATCCTTTTTTGCTGTTGGCAGAAGTTGAACTTAGCACAGGAAGGCGATTCTCTTCGAGATGCGTACCGCCGCTAAAAATCTCCAGAAACATCAATCATCAAGATAACGGAAGGGGCGATCGCGCCAAAACAATATTTATGCGTATGATTACCCCTTAAATTGCTATTTTTTTGTTACCTTTAAACCTAGTAATCTTTAGGTTTTGTTATGACATTAGTTGTTGCGGCTGAGACTGTTCCGTTGGAAACAAATGCCGATGGGGTGGTGCGTGTTGGTAAAACTCGCGTGACTCTGGATACAGTTATTAATGCTTTTCAGAATGGCGCGACGGCTGAAGAGATTGTCTATCGCTTTCCTTCTTTAAATTTAGCTGATGTATATGCCACAATTAGCTTCTATCTCAATCACCAGGCGGAGGTTGAAGTATATTTGCAACAAAGACAGGGTGAAGCCCAAAAAGTTCGTATAGGTAATGTGATAAGTTTTGATTCTCAGGGTTTACGCGATCGATTAATGGCTCGGCGGACAGAACAGCCTCTATGAAGTTTTTAGCTGATGAAAATTTGGATAATACGATTGTCAGGGGTTTGTTACGCCGTAATCCAGATGTTGATATTGTGCGGCTTAAAGATGTTGGCTTGTTGGGAGCGGACGATCCAACGGTATTGGATTGGGCTGCTCAAGAAGGTCGAGTTTTGATTACCCATGATGTTACGACAATAACGCGCTATGCCAATGAGCGTCTTTTTTGGCATAAGTCGATGGCGGGAGTTATTGAAGTTACCTCAGATGCTGCCGTTGGTAAAGTGATTGAAGATCTTTTGCTTATATCAGCTTGCTGTTTGGAAGGAGAGTTGGATGGGCAGATCTATTATCTTCCTTTGTGATTTGTAACAGGCGATCGCCTATCTCTTGTTTGAAAGCCGATCGCCTATAAATCATCACAAACATCAATCATCAAGATAATTTAAAGGGCGATCGCCATATCTCTCAATCTCTAGCAAAATCAGCGATCGCATTTTGACAAATTGCTGAGTATGGCGATCGCAATAGTAATTATTGCTAGAATAGGGCGAATAATAAATATTTACAAAAAAACATAGATAATAAATGCCTCTTATTTCAATGTTTTACGGAATAATCATCCGTATGTATCTACTCGATAATCAGCATCATAATCTTCCACATATTCATGCAAAATATGCTGAATTTGAAGTCTCTATTAGTATCGATAGTGGTGAGATTTTGGCTGGAGAATTGCCTCGAAAGCAATTGCGTCTGGTACAAGCATGGATAGAACTTCATCGTGATGAGTTGATGGCTGATTGGGAATTGGCGAGTGCTGGAGAACTTCCTTATAAAATTGCGCCTTTGTGAGGTTGATATGTATTGGGATGTGAAAGTTGTTAAGCCTTTGTCAAATTATTATATCTATGTGGAAATTGAGAATGGACAGAAAGGGGTATTCGATCTAAAGCCTTATCTTGAGCGTGGAGTTTTTCGAGAACTTAAGGATGTAAACTATTTTAATCAGGTTTATGTACTTTTTGGTGCTGTGACTTGGGTTAATGAGCAGGATATCGCGCCTGAAACTTTACTTGCTAATTTGGTTAGTCTGGAAGCAATATCTCAGGAAATGGCAAGTGAGTTAGGTTTAAAAAGGGCGATCGCTATATCTCTCAATCTCTAGCAAAATCAGCGATCGCATTTTGACAAATTGCTGATCATGGCGATCGACTCCATTGTTCGACTTCGATCGCTAATTTATCAGTAGCTGAGTCAACCACAGAATTTGCAATATCATTAACATCAAATTGATTGACGACTTGTTGGATTAATGCCTCTGCTTGGTTAGGATCGAGCGAGAGGCTCACTTGTTTTTGTTGAAATGTCAAAATGGAACTAGCGATCGCCTGTAAATCATCACAAACATCAAGATAATTTAAACGGCGATCGCCTTGAAATAATTAAAAAGGACTTATTTCTCCGTTCTCATTAATCATAGATAATACCTGCGATCGCAAGTATGGATAATCGTCTAAGAACTCTACTAATCCTTCTTCGTCTTCTAGATAGTCAAAAAAAGTTTGTAATGGAACTCTTGTTCCTACAAAGACTAATGTTCCACTCATGATCTCTGGATCGGAGTGAACAATTTTACGATCGCCCAATACAGATTCAATGTTCAATGCTTACTACCGACGAAATGCCATGAAAAAATTGTAATATTTCTGATAAGGGTATTTTACCATTATCCTTTTTTGCTGTTGGCAGAAGTTGAACTTAGTACAATAAGGCGATTCTCTTCGAGATGCGTACCGCCGCTAAAAATCTCCACAAGCATCAATCATCAAGATAATTTAAGGGGCGATCGCAAAATCTCCCATTCACCAAAAAGCGAGAGCTAAATACTATGTACTAAGGTATCTATCAGAGATAAATCGCAAGAGCGATCGCCAATTGCTTGAGGATGCTGATTATGATGTGCGATCGCTTAAAATTGAAAAAACGATCGCTATTTTTGTGACATCATGCAGATAAAAGAACTAACTATCGAACAATTTCGAGTACTTCTCCGTGAAGTTGTGATTGAAGTTTTAGAAGAATATATCGATTTGGACGAAGGAAAAAAGTTAAAAACTTCTGTTGTAGAGCGTTTATTAAGACAACAACAGCAAGAAATGGCTAATGTTCCTGCCTCCCAAGCTATGCAAGCACTAGGAATTAACTGGGATAAGCTATAGCATTGAGTTTGCATCAACAGCAATCGCCGATCTTGGCAAAATTGATCGTATAAACCAACTACGGATAGCAAAGAAAATCAAATGGCTAGGAGAGAATTTTGAACAAATTACGCCGCTTACTCTAACTGGCAATCTGTCAGGCTATTTTAAGCTTCGTGTTGGCGATTATCGAGTGATTTACACAATTAATCAATCGTCCAAAGTCACAACTATTCAACAAGTCGGACATCGCCGTGAAATTTATGATTAGGCTCATTATTGATTGAGAGCAATGCGATCGCCCAATACAGATTCAATGTTCATTGCTTACTACCGACGAAATGCCATGAAAAAATTAGAATGTTTGTGATAGGGCTATTTTATCACGATCCTTTTTTGCGGTCGGCAGAAGTTGAACTTAGTACAGGAAGGCGATTCTCTTTGAGATGCGTACTGCCGCTAAAAGTCTCCACAAACATCAATCATCAAGATAACAGAAGGGGCGATCGCGCCAAAACAATATTTTTGTCACCCTTGTCTGACTTTGGAATGGAGATAGAATTTTAATTGTCCAGTCTGGGGCAGTGGTAAAAGTATTAGAAATCTCACCATTACGATCGCGGAGAATCTGGCTCCAAATAAAAACGGCAATATCAGGCACAGTTGAATGCCCGCCAAAGATACAACGTAATTCAGGAAATGCTCGTGCTACTCAATTAGGCTTAACTTTAAAATTAATTAGAGATAATAATTCCCCTTGAATTACATTGTGCTTACCTTGGGGCATAGTTTTTTGATAAATTTGACCATCAATGAATTCACTAGCAGGCTTTGTTTCTGGAAGTTGCAAGAACTCTTCTAGGGTCAAGATTGGCGATCGCATTTGTACCATTTTAGGATTACGCCCAAGATATATATGGTTAAGTTAAGGCTTAGCTTGAATTGAAGCCGCCGTTTGCCCAAATAAAACTTTTTTGCTTTCTTCAGTTACAGTTGGGGTTTTATATTTTTCTGCGGCTGCATAGGCACGAATCACGCCCGATCGCTCTGCTACAGTTTCAAACCACCGCTTTAAATGCGGAAAATCTTCGAGGTTTTGTTTTTGGCGTTCGTGGGGCACAATCCACGGATAACAAGCCATATCCGCGATAGAATACGTTCCCGCAATATATTCACGATCCTTAAGCTGACGGTTTAGGACACCATACAGGCGATTAGTTTCATTCACATAACGGGCGATCGCATAGGGAATTTGTTCGGGCGCATATTGAACGAAGTGATGATTTTGTCCCGCCATTGGACCCAAGCCTCCCATCTGCCAAAATAGCCATTCTAAGACTTTGGTGCGATCGCCTAGAGTAGTTGGTAAAAATTTTCTTGTCTTTTCGGCTAAGTATAGTAATATTGCCCCAGATTCAAATATACATATTGGTTCTGTTCCTTGATTGGGAGAGCGATCGATGATGGCAGGAATTCGATTATTTGGAGCAATCTTCAGAAATTCTGCTTTGAACTGCTCGCCTGTTCTGATATCTACGGGGAAAATTTGATATTCTAGCCCTGCTTCTTCTAAGAAAATTGTGACCTTATGCCCGTTAGGTGTAGTCCAATAGTACAGTTCAATCATAGATTAATCCTTGCCTTAGGTTATTTAAGAGGTTATTCAAGAAACAAGTTAGTTTTATTTACGTCTGACCGTTTTAATCCAGTCTCAATACTCATTTTAAGAATTACTAAATCAAAAAATAAAGCCTAAAAATATGTACAAGCGATCGATCAGTCTTCTAGCTATATTAACCTTAGCAAGTGCATCTAGTCTAGTTTTGCTAAATTCTGCCTTTGCCGTTCCTCCTAACTCACCTGTAATCCTAGCAGCGACACAAGCGGTGATTTATGTTGCTCCTAACGGCAGCGATAGTGTAGGGAATGGTAATCAAAATTCGCCCGTGCGATCGATAACAGCCGCTTTAGCCAAGTCTCAAACTGGAACCGTAATTCAAATCGCCACTGGCAGCTACACCAAAGATTCGGGAGAGACTTTTCCGTTAAGAATACCTGTAGGAGTAAAGATTCAAGGTAGCGATGGAGTCATAATTTCAGGAGGAGGATCGTTTTTCAGTGCGACTTTTACGGGACAAAACGTAGCAATGGTTGCCGAAAATGATACGCAGATTTCTGGAATAACTTTAACCAATAGCAATCCCAGAGGGTATGGTCTATGGCTGGAATCTGCCAAAAATGTAATTATCAGCAAGAATACTTTTACAAACAGCACCCATGACGGCATATTTTTAACGGGCGATGCCAGTGCTACTATCTCTGATAATTTATTCACAAAAAACAGAGCCAGTGGGATCTCCGCAGTTGGTTTGAGTTCGGGCGAAATTCGCAACAATACCTTTGATGACACAGGCTTTGGGCTATCAATCGGGCAAAAATCTAGCGTTGTAGTTGTCAATAACCGCATCATTAATAATGTTGATGGCATCGTCTTAACCAACGCCACAATTACTACTTTAAAAGGTAATTTAATCGCCAATAATAAACGCAATGGTTTAGTCATTCTCAAAGATCGTAACGGGCAACCTTCACCCAATTTAGGTACGGTCGAAAACCCTGGCGAGAACATTTTTGAAGGTAATTTACTTAAAGATATTAATAATGCCACTGGAACAAACATGATTGCAGTCGGTAACAAAGTTGATGCCAAAAGAGTTGCGGGATTAGTAGAATTAATTGCCGTTGCCAGACCTACTGCTGAAGGCTTAACCGATATTAAAGGTCACTGGGCAGAAGAATACATCATGGCTTTGTCTAAAAAAGGGGTAATTGGTGGTTTTCAAGACGGTACTTTTAAGCCTAACGACCCAGTTACTAGAGCGCAGTTTGCGTCAATTTTGAGTAAGGCATTTGCCTCTAAACCAACGGTCAGACCTAGTTCGGCTTTTGTTGATGTGCCTGAAAATTTTTGGGCATTCAAAGCAATCGATGCAGTTCAAACTAAAGGTTTCATGTCGGGATTCAAAAATGAGGTATTTTTACCATCCGAAAATATTCCCCGCGTCCAAGTTTTGGTTTCTTTAGTGAATGGCTGGGAGCTAAAGGGCGGAAATCCTGATAATCTCGGTAAAACCTTTGCAGATATCGATCAAATTCCCGAATATGCCGTGGGTGCGATCGCCATTGCTACAGCCAACAAACTGGTATTAAATTATCCTAATAATAAAGTCCTAGAACCAAAGCGTAATGCAACTAGGGCGGAGGTGGCAGCATTTGTCTACCAAACTTTAGTAAATAAAGGACAGGCTTCGGCAATTCGTTCTAACTACATCGTTACTCAGTAGAAAACTCAGTAAAAATAATTCTTGGCGATCGCTTAAAATCACACGATCTAAAATTAAGCGATCTAACTTTTTTTTACTAATGTAAATCACATTCAAGCTTGACGATCCGAGCAAATAACTCCATCTTCCGAGCTTAAAGCTTGACGATCCGAGCAAATAACTCCATCTTCCGAGCTTAAAGCTTGACGATC
>CAZLKI010000184.1:0-6419 GCA_964560035.1 uncultured Synechococcus sp. | reverse complement strand
AGTCTCAACAATTTAGCAGGATTATACGAATCGCAAGGACGCTACAGTGAAGCCGAACCTTTGTATTCTCAAGCTTTACAGATTTTTGAAAAGACTTTAGGTAAAGATCATCCTAAGACAATAGCGACTAGGGATAATTATGCTCAGTGTCTCAAACAGATCGCATCGCTGAGCAAATAAACCTTCGTGATATGAGCACAGAGACTATGTGGTATCAGTAAGAAGCTATTTTATCAATTTTAGAGCTATTGCCAATCTCACAAAAAGCATTGTAAATAAAGCATAATTAATTCGATCGAATCCAATTACCTTGGCTAGCAGCACTTCTGGAAAATGAAAATGTGAAATGGAAGCAATAGGATTTTTGAGTTGGTTTCGCAGATGTCAATTTGTTTATTAGGATTAGGTTAAAAAAGTATGTATCAAGTTACAGTCGATTATGCCAAAGCAAACCTTGACGAACTCTGCGATCGGGCAGATCTAGAGCCTGAAGGAATAGCGATCGTCCGCGAAAATCGCAGTTTTATTCTTATTACTCAAGAAGAATGGGAATCTCTGACCGAAACTGCCGAACTGATGCAAGTGCCAAATTTATTAAAACAAGTTGCGTCATCCCGCCAAGAATATCAAAAGGGAAAATCACTTAATATGGAGCAAGTCTTTGGATGAGCGGATACGAAATTCTTTTTTATACTACGATTTAGTCTCAGACGAGATTTCGGCACTTGGACATAAATCCTTAAGAACACAATTACCACATTTAGGATTTAGAGCTTTACAAGTAAGTTGACCGTGGGCGATCGCATTCAAATGAAATTCATAATGAGCCTCCCAATTTTTCGGTAAATTCTCTTCAAACCAAGTTTCTACTTTAGGGGGTTTAAGCTTCTCATTGACAAGTCTTAATCTTTGAGCAATTCTCAAAACATGAGTATCAACTGGCATGGCAGGTAATTGAAGATTGAAAAGTAAAACACAACTTGCTGTTTTTGCGCCAACACCTTTAAAGGATAGAAGCAGAGAGCGTACATCTTCAACCTTAGCAAAACGTAAAAAATTAAGCGATAGTTCACCATACTCTTCCTGAATCCGTGAAAGTACGCCGTGGATATAACCCGCCTTGTTTCTGGTGAGATTACCTCTAGCATTTTGTAAAACCTGTTGAATGCCATCAACTCCTGCATCTAACGCTTCATTCCAATCTGCATAGGCGGTGTGTAAAGCTTCTCCCATGCGTTGAGTTACGGCATTAGGACTTTGATGTGAAAGAATTGTAGCGATTAATCCATCCAACGGTTCTGATTCTAGTCCAGCGATCGTTGTGGTTTCAGTATTAAATATATTGGGCTTTAAAGCTGAATATCCATACTCTGATTTCAATCTTGCGGCAATTATTTCAAGATGTTCGTTCACTTGTTGAGTTATCATAACGTCGTAAATTCGATCCTTTTACCTACATGATTACCAAGGCAGCTGATCAGTTAAGAACTTCGCTATGGGAACTAATAGCAATGCTGTACTAGATCATAGGAATGAGGCATACGATTTTCTCTGCATTTTCTGCATTTAAGGTCATGTTGACTATTTCCCATACCAAGCTTTACGCCACTGTTGCATCTGAGTGATTTCTGCTTTCTGAGAAGAGAGAATGTCTCGGGCGAGTTTCTTTACTTCGGTTCGCTTGGTTTTACCTTGAACTTCCATTGCCATCATTAATGCGCCTTCATGGTGGGGAATCATGGCATTAATAAAGCGTAGATCGAAGTTGGCATCGGCGGCTCCTAAATCCATTTTCATCATCATTCCTGCTTTTTGAGCGTCAGACATTGTCATCATATGCCCCATTTCTGAATTCCATGCCATTGGGGTACTGCTGACATTTGGATACCAAGCTTTACGCCATTTTTGCATCTGGGCAATTTCGGTTTCCTGCGCCTTGATTATTTCCGTTGCAAGTTTCTTGATTTCTGGTCGCTTGGATTTTTGTAATGCTTCTTTTGCCATGGCGATCGCTCCTTGGTGGTGAGGCATCATGCCGTCAATAAATCGGAGGTCGAGGTTAGCATCGGCTTTACCCAGTTCCATCGACATTCCACCCATATTGTGATTCATTTTGCCCTGCTTATCCATCTGTGCAGAGGACTGCCATGTAATGATGCCGATCGCTACGGTTAAGGCAATTATTGCCAATGTGGGAGATTTTAATTTCATAGATTTAAGAGCGTATTGCTGACAGACTGAGCATGACACAGGATTATGAAATCAGGATGAAATTTGCTTTTATTTTGGCTATCGTTAACGTCACAGGTAAAGGCTGATGATTTAGTTGAAGAAGTTTTTGCAGGATTGATATTTATTGAAGGTGACGATGAAAATTATGGAGAACGACACTAATTTAGATTTAGGTTCTTAAAAATGTTGCGCTCTTAAAAATGAGGTTCTACCAATCGCATTGGGTTTTAATAGCTTGACGGCAGGTTTTGAGCGCGATCGCCATAGTTTCTTTTGCTCTTTTATATTCATCTACATCACCTTGGGTATTAAATAATTCTGCCGCTTTGCGTAAATCGGTCATCGCTTTAGGTGTATCGCCTAAATTGTAGTAGAGTACGCCACGGTTATAGTAAGCAGAGCCTTGAAAGGCATTGTAGTCAATTGCTTGGGAATAGTCAGCGATCGCCTCTCGTTTACTTCCCAATGCTGAAAGAGTTAGCCCTCGACCTACATAGCTATCGGCATCGGTGGAATTTAGCCGCAGAGCTTTATTAAAATCACTAAGAGCAGCATCTTGGTCGCTCAGAACATAATTTAAGATACCTCTTTTACTATAGGCGGCGGCATAGTTGGGATTGAGCTTTAGGGCTTGGTTTAGATCTTTAATTGCACCATTGACATCACCTTTTTGATATTTATCACCCGCTTGCAAAAAGAAGTTATCAGCTCCAGATTCTCGAACTTTTACGGGAACAGTAGTATCGTTCGTAGCGATTTTAGGCGATTTTCGGATAAATGTATTGATGGGAATACCTAAATTGAAGCCAGTTTTGACATAAATAGTATCAGTTTGACGTTCGAGCGAACCACCTTCAGCCCTGCCGTGAATTGCTACGAGTTGACCGTTGTTATCCAAAACCGCACCGCCACTCATGCCGGGTAAGGTTTTATTGGTATAAACTAATCCGTAACCAAAAGCTAAAGGCTTAGAAGCATTGGCTGTGACTTGTCCGGGTGTAAATTGATAAATCGAGCGATCGATGGCATTCCCAATTTTTGGAAATCCTGAGACATAGACGGTAGTGCCTTCTGGGGCATTATTAGAGTTGCCGATTTTTGCGATATTGTAGTTCCTGTCGCTGGTAAAAGTGGCGATCGCCAAATCTACATCAGGTAATTTTTCGACGTTATTGTAGATTAAGCGATGTTCTTGTTCATCTGCGGTGACGATCGTGTAGTTATCTTTTTTCTCATCGACAACGTGTTTGGCAGTAAGAACGTAGTAAGTATTTTTTTCTTTGCGAATGATTACGCCAGAGCCAACTTGATCGGTTTTGATTAAAACGGTAACTTGTTTGGCAACTTTACTCACTTCTACCGCACTCATTGCCGCGATCGCCGATTGAGAGGATATATTACTACCAGTAATACAAATAAAAATTAGAGGAACTACATAAAAGGTTTTGAACATTTTGCTTTCCCAAGAAATACAACTTTACTAATATTACTAAAAATTCTAACCAAGATTTTAACAAGTTCGAGGCTGCTTAAAAATGTAAATATCCTTAATTAATCTCACCCATCCCATTGCCAAGGATTCGAGGAGGCGATCGCCTTTTTCTTTGGTCGCCACTGTAGGATCGCCAATTACGCCACTTTTACTTAAATCTTGAGTCACCCAAGCAAATGGCAGCATTCCTTCGATGGAAAGTAGGCTGTCTTGAGGTAGATTTTGCGGGTATTCTTTTAAAGCCAGACTCATATCAACGCGATCGGGTAGTAAAGCCAGCATTAAGCTAGTTTCGGCATCGCCAGCATGAATTCCCATTTCCAACTCTAGCGGGCTGATTAGCTCGGCAGCAGCATTGGGGACATTCCAGACAAATAACGGAAATATTATAAAGTCTGGATATTTGACATGAAGATCCCTTGCGACAATTTGCAAAACTTGGGGTTGTCCGCCGTGGGCATTCATAAATACTAATTTACGAAATCCAGATTTATAGAGACTCTCGGCGATTTCAATTAGGATATTTGTTAAAGTAGTGGCGGATAAAGCGATCGTGCCTGCAAAACCAGAATGTTCGTTAGATTTGCCATAGTAAAGCAGGGGTAAGCTATAGACGGGAATGGCATCTTCTAATTTTTCTAGTGCTTTACCCAATACTCCCATGCCAATTACGGCATCTACAGCTAAGGGTAAATGTAGACCGTGCTGCTCGATCGCTCCCATTGGTTGGATAATTACTATATTTTCTTTATCTTGAAGTTCGGAGACTTGAGCCCAATTTAGATAGGCAAAATAACGATGCGCGGGAATAAAACTATGGAGCATTTTGATATTCCATTAAGACTAAAGGACAACCGATTAATTTAGGATGGGGACGAAAAATACCATACATAATTTTAAGTGTTGGTGATAAGTCTTGCCATGAAACTGGCGAAAAGCCATAACTACCATAAAACTCAACTAATTTAGGTTTACAAATTAAAGAAACTGGATTGGGAGATTTGTGGATGAGATATCTTAATAAATAGGAACCCAAGCCTTGATTGCGCCACAGAGGTCTAATGTATAGGTATCCTAGACTCGAACTTTTACTATAAAAATTAACTGAAGCACAACCAATTAATTCTTGTTTGTAGTCTTGCTGATAGACAATTACCCAAAATCTCGACCAGTTTGTCGCTGCCCCAATTAGGATATTTAATAAAATAATAATCACAGAACTAACAGTAGTAAAAATGGCAAAGCTAGTATAAATAACACCAATAATTAATATTAGTTTAATTAAAATTGGACTAAATTCTAAGAGATAGATTTGCAAGCTTAAAATTATGATAGTTCCTAATAAAATTAATAGTTTATAACCGATTACTCTGGTATCTAATTCTAATACTTCTTCGATTTCAAACTGCCAAATTAACTTTTGAAGATACCACTTATCTTGAGCTTGCGCCTGCCGTATTACATATCCCTGTGGAAGTGGAGTAGTATTAATCATATTGACTAAATTGATATATAAATAACCTCAACTGATATCTAACTGCATCCTCAATTAAAGATATGACCTTAATTAAGATTCTTCCTGACTGGTTTATCTCTGAAAATTATGCTACATCAGAGACGGTTTTTCTTAATCGGCGGCGATTTTTAAAGGGTTTGGGCTTAGGGGCGATCGCTACAGGTCTTTCTACAACTATTATGGGTTGTAATTCTCCACAAGCTGCCAAAGAAAGCCTCAAATCTGCAAACCTCAAACCTCTAACCTTCAGCAAAAATCCTAGTTTTACCCTCGATCGCCCCCTCACGGATGAAACTGTTGCGGCAACATACAATAACTACTATGAATTTAGCGGTAGTAAGGATGTTTGGAAATATGTAGATAAATTTACAACTAATCCTTGGAGCTTGGAAATCAAAGGGCTAGTTAATAATCCTCAAACCTTGGCGATCGAAGACTTAATTGCCAAAATGCCAATCGAAGAAAGACTATATCGGCATCGCTGTGTGGAGGGTTGGGCAATGGCTGTACCTTGGATTGGCTTTCCGCTCAAGTCATTGATTAAGCTGGCAGAACCCAAGTCTAGTGCTAAATTTGTGAAGCTGAGTACCTTTTTTAGACCTAAAGAAGTTTCTCGTCAAGATCTCCAGAATTATCCTTATCCCTACACTGAAGGGTTAACTATGGCAGAGGCAATGAACGATCTGGCAATTTTAGCGATCGGCATCTACGGACATGACCTACCCAAACAGCACGGTGCACCGATTCGGCTTGTGGTTCCGTGGAAATATGGGTTTAAGAGTATTAAATCTATCGACAAAATTGAATTCACCGATCGCCAGCCTGAGACTTTTTGGAATATTTTGGTTGCCAATGAATACGACTTTGAGGCAAATGTGAATCCTAATAAACCTCATCCCCGTTGGTCTCAGGCTACAGAACGAATGCTGGGTACTGGGGAAAGACGCAAAACTAGCATTTATAACGGCTACGAGAGCTATGTTGCTGATTTGTACAAAGCTTAAGAACAGGTATCTATGGATTGCCAAAGGCTCCAAGTCCTGTTAAAACCTATTTAAGAATTCAAAGGAGTAAGATTTCTGAGCAATATGTGGATCAAAGCCAGACACACAGATGATTCAGACATTTCTGGGTAATATTCATAGTCTTTACTTAACCTCCTACATTTACCTAACCATG
>CAZLKI010000183.1:3117-6437 GCA_964560035.1 uncultured Synechococcus sp. | reverse complement strand
CTCTCCCTGTATACTTTTTCTTGCTCTTCCTAATACTTTTGTCAGTCAATCAGCTGTAAAAGATACTCATAGGGTAAATCGTTTGATAGCTGTTCACTGAAATTTTTCTCGGTATATAACCTATCCTCTAACTTTAATTTTTTACCATTAGAATCAGGGGAGGTACCAGTTTTGTCAAGAATCGAAAGTCTACTACTAGATTGAGCAGGTTTTGGGAAAGGATCACCATCAAACGCAAATCCAGTTGAGCCTTGAAGTAAAACAATTCTAACGTGAAAGAAAGGAAATCCGATTTTATGAGAAACTGGGTCAAAAGCAGCATTAAAGTAATGAAGTTCAACTTTCGTTTTTTGAGCGATATTAATCTGGGAAGGGAAAACATAGCTCAATGTAGATAAAATACCTGAGATAGCTATCGTTGCACCTACTTCTTGAACGCTAAATTGCCCACTAGGATCGATCGCATTAATCGGATTACCGTGAGTGTAAAGATACTTATTTAACGATAGCGGATCGTTGAAATTTCCTTCCCATTTATCTGCTCTAGTAAATCTACCAACACCTTGAGAATAATACCGATCGCGTAAATAATACTGCCCGACATTATTATCAAACTGTTCACCAGTATAAAGATAACTATTCTGCGTAGAGCCACTTGAACTTAGGATATTCCCATACGCGTCATAGATATACCTATCCGTCACCACACCATTGTTATCACTCAAAGCCTTCGTACTTCCTAGACCATCATAAAGATAGAAAGATTTAGTTCCATTTCTACTCTGAGAAATCAAGTCATGTCCATACACATAAGAAACCTGAACACCTGAGTTAGTATACTCCTGCAAAACCTGAGCATAATCACGATTAGAGTCAAGCAAATAACTCGTCTTAACTCCATTAATTGTTGAACTAACTCTATTGCCATTCTCATTGTATTCATAGCTCACAGCATCACTATTAGGATTCTGAACTGCAACTAATCTACCTCTATCATCCCAATCATAAAGCGTAATATCAGTTCCCTTCGTTTTAGATTCGGTATTACCATTACTATCATAGATATAGCTCGTAACCTCAGAACCCTTAGTCTCAGTCATTAACCTATCATTAGCATCATAGACATAGCCCGTAGTTCCATCCACAGAATCAGCTTTAGATGTCCTATTCCCCACCGCATCCATAGAATAGCTTGTAACTCTATTGCCATTAGTCGCATCAGTAATCTTCTCTTCAGTCAACCTGTAAAGAGAATCATATTTATACTCAACTTTTCTACCATCCTGCTCTGTTACTGACTTCCGCATCCCAGACTTATCCAACGTATAAGTAAACCCAGTCAGAATATCTACACCTTTCCTAGTCTCCAGATTCAGCAACCTATTCAGAGAATCATAGCTTCTACTCTCAATCACACCATTCGGTAAAATAGTCTGACTCAGATTCCCCACTGGGTCGTAGTTATAATCTGTAACATCTGACCCATTAGTCACCGTATCAAGGCGATTCAATGCATCAAAGGTATAGCTAGTCGTCCCTGACGGAATTTCTACACTCGTCCTATTCCCCGCCAAATCGTATGCATAGGAAATCTCCTTACCATCAGGATCGACCCGTCTGGTTAACCTCTGTTGCACATCATAATCAAAGGTGGTTACCCCTCTGCTATCAGTCACCGTCTTGCGTTGTCCCAATACTGAATAGGTGTAACTAATACTCGTACCATCCTGATAGCTCTCATTAGTCAAGCGATTCATAGCATCATAAGTCATCACCGCCGTCTGTCCATTGGCATCTGTCTGAGTTTGTAAGTTACCTACGGCATTGTAGCCATAACTAAATCTCTGACCTAAAGGCAACACCTTACCTGTCCTTTGACCTACCTTGTCATATTCAAACTTAGTCGTATGACTATTCGCATCCGTCTGAGTAATCATCCGACCCAACTCATCATAACCATAGCTCGTCCTCTGACTCAGAGCATCCACTACCCCAGTCAAACGATTTAGTGCGTCATATTCATAGCCAGTTCTGTATCCCATCTGATCAATACTTACAGTTCTTCTGCCCACAGCATCATACTGATAAGTCTTATTCTGTCTTGATTCTAGGATTATCTGACAGATCGTTAGGTGTATCATCAGGTAGAATAGTCGGCAATAAAAAAATGATAGTGGCTTGTCATTACAGAGGAGCTAGTTTAAAACTGAACAGTTTCAAAGCCATATTCCAGTAACCATCATTCCAGCAATAATTAAACAAAAATATCCAAAGTATAACTCTAACCCAATAAGGCAAGCAGATGTCCATCTATATCCCTTAGATTTGTATATAAACCAACATCCAGTGAGTATTTGCAAGAAAAATATCGCTTGAATTACTATACTACTTATACCTATTGTAGGATTTTGAGAATTTGGGGGAACACTCAAAATCACTCCAAAAAAGAGAATGAGTGGTGATAAGGTAATAGGAAATAAAATTAATAGATGTTGAAGATTTAGCTTATAACCTCGTGAAAATGAGAAAGCTATATTAATGAATAGAAAGATAGTAAGTAGTAATGGAACAATCCAAAAATATAACATTAAGCCAAACGCCATTCCTGCCGAACTAATCATATTTTGAAGAAGGCTCATGAATTTCTCTCCAGTGTTAAAGATTCATTACGAAGATCTGTTTGCCATCCAGGAGCAAAAGGTAAATTAACCTCACTTCGATAGAATCCTAAGTCTGAAATGACTTGAGAAGCTACAGAATTACTGTTTACACTTTTAAGTCCAAGAATATAGCGAAATCTTTGTAAGTTAACCCATTTCATGGTGTTCTGTATTGATTGTTTTAAATAAAGATAAGGTAAAACGCTAGTCAGAGGCTCTTTATTAAAGGAGCTATTATAGAACGAATCACCTACTCTCAGAGGTTTCCCTTCAGGATCTTTAGATATCAAAGTCAATGGCTGAGTAGTACTAGGATCTCCGTCAAAAGCTAGCCCATTTGCTCCATTTAGCAAGACAATTCTTACATGAACTGGTCCAGAGGCAGTGTATGGAATGCCATAAAAGTAATGTAACTCAATTCTTGTTATAGTACTTAAAGCTGAGCCAGAGCCAAAGAAAGCTACATTGTAGAGAGAAAGTCCAATAATTGCAGAAATCGCAGAGACTTCTAAAATACTAAATTGTCCTGTGGGATCAGTGGAATTAATAGGATTTCCATGCGTATAGAGATATTTATTCAAAGAGAGGGGATTACTGATATTCCCTTCAAAATTATCACTTCTAGTAAACCTACCAATGTCTGTTCCGTAATACCGATCG
>CAZLKI010000183.1:0-3107 GCA_964560035.1 uncultured Synechococcus sp. | reverse complement strand
ATCGCGCAAATAATATTGATTTAGATTCTTATCAAACTGCTCACCAGCAAAGCGATAGCTGTTAGAAGAAACTCCCGAAGAATTTAGTAGATTTCCATAGGCATCATAGTTGTATCTATCCGTAACTGCTCCATTACTATCAGTCAAAGCCCTCGTACTTCCCAGCCCGTCATAAAGATAGAAAGACTTCACCCCACCTCTATTCTGAGAAATTAAATCCCAACCATAAACGTAGGAAGCGGCTACAGTTCCATTGACAGGGTTATACTCCTCCAAAACCTGAGCATAATCACGATTCGAGTCGATTAAGAATCTAGTTTCAACACCATCAACCTTTTGAGAGACTCTAATATTATTCTCATTGTATTGATACTCAACCGTCTTAGTTCCTGTAGCCGAACTGATCACCACCTTAACCAGCCTACCCTTATCATCCCAAGTATTGACCGTGACATCACTTCCGTTGGTTACAGAGATAGTATTTCCTCTTGCGTCATAGACATAAGTAGAAGTTCCATCACTGATTATCCTGTCATTAGCATCATAGATATAGTTCGTAGTCCCATCCACAGAGTCGGTTTTTGTTAAGCGATTACCCACCGCATCCATAGAATAGTTTGTGACCCTATCCCCATTGACAGAATCAGTAATCTTCTCCTCAGTTAGCCTGTAAAGAGAATCATACTTATACTCAACCTTCCTACCATCCTGCTCTGTTACTGAAGTCCGCATCCCAGACTTATCCAGCGTATAGGTAAACCCAGTCAGAATATCAGTATCCTTCTTGCCCTCCAACTTCAGTAACCGATTCAGTGAGTCATAACTTCTCGTTTCAACCACACCATTGGGTAATGTAGTTTTAACCAAATTACTTAGCGCATCATAATCATAATCTGTGACATCAGTACCATTAACCACCGTATCCAACCGATTCAAGGCATCAAACGTATAGCTGGTAGACCCCGCAGGTGTAGTCACACTCGTTCTATTCCCTGCCAGATCGTAAGCGTAAGAAATCTCCGTACCATCAGGATCGACTCGTCTGGTTAAGCGTTCCTGCACGTCATAATCATAGGTTGTTGTTCCCCTCGCATCCGTTACAGTCTTGCGTTGTCCTAATACAGAATGGGTATAACTGATGTTCGTACCATCCTGATAACTCTCATTGGTTAACCGATTCATCTCATCGTAGGACATATTCGCTGTCTGACCGTTCGCATCAGTCTGGGTAGTCAGATTGCCTACTTCGTTGTAACCGTAACTGAACCTCTGTCCCAAAGGCAACACTTTACCAGTTCTCTGCCCCACCTTGTCATACTCAAACTTAGTCGTGTGACTATTCGCATCCGTCTGAGTAATCATCCGACCCAACTCATCATAACCATAGCTCGTCCTCTGACTCAGAGCATCCACTACCCCAGTCAACCGATTCAAAGCGTCATACTCATAGCCTGTGCGGTAGCCCATTTGGTCAATACTTGCGGTGCGTCTGCCTAACTTATCATATTCCGTGCTAGTAAACGTACCGTCTGCAAAGGTCGTCTTGGTATTTCTACCCACAGCATCATACTGATAACTGGTAGTCCGATTGAGAGCATCTTTCATACTCACCCTTCTACCCGCCTTATCGTAAGCAAAAATGGTCTTGAAGTTTAGGGCATCTGTAATCTCGGTCTGTCTACCTATTTGGTCATAACTAAAGGTCGTGCGATTTCCCCTTGGATCAATCTGAGCTTTTACCTGTCCTGCTGCATCATACTCAGTCTTAACCCTGGGATTATCAGTTAAGTCATTAGGCGTAGCATCGGGCAGAATTGTCTCTGTTTGCCGACCGAGAGCATCATAGACAAATATGGTTTTTACTCCTGCTTGATTAATACTTGCTACTTGTTTACCTGCATCATCGTATTCCGTCTTAGTAGAAGTGCCGTCCGCATAGATGGTCTTAGTACTTTGTCCCTTCAAATCGTAGATGTATTCGGTCTTTTGACCTAGCGCATCATAGCTGGCAATCTGCTTACCGTTCTTGTCATATTCAGTTCTTGTGGTTCTACCTTCGGCATCGGTACTACTCAGTAATCTATTTTCACTGTCGTAGCTATTAGTCGTAACTAAGGTAGTCAGAACTCCATTGATAGTTACAGTCGTAGTCTCAGTTAACTGGTCGCCATTGCTGTTGTAGGTATAGGTCGTCTCATGCCCTAAGCTATCTTTACTCTTGCTGATTCTGCCTAAGCTGTCATAGCTGAAATATGAGGCTTGTCCCAGTGCGTCCTTGGTTGAGGTTAATTGCCCACGGTTATCGTAGCCAAAGTTTGTGATATTTCCTAGAGCATCCTTACGAGAAAGCAGATTACCTCTACTGTCATAACCATTAGTTGTGGTATTACCAAGTGCATCTGTCTCGGTTAACACTCTGCTATATACCCCGTAGGAATATCTCATGTTATTACCCAATGCATCGGTTTCAGTGAGTTTGTTATTAAAACTGTCATAGGTATAGGTCATCGTCCGCCCTAGTTGATCAATCTCAGACAGCAGATTATTCTCATCATCATAGGTACGAGTTATCACACCACCATTAGCATCAAACTCGGTCAACACATTACCGCGAGTATCATAAATGTATGTGGTCGGATTACCCAAGGCATCGGTTACAGTCTGCTTGCTATTAGTCGGGTCATAAGCTAGAGCAACTTCTTTTCCTAAAGCATCAACTAAACTAATTAACTGCCCCTTATCGTTATACTCAGTCTTGATTCCAGACCTGCCCAACGGATCGATAATCTCAGTCAAGAAATGATTTCTAGTTGGTTGTTGATACTTGAACTGCGTGCTATTGCTTTCCCTATCCGTCACCCCAATCAGATCGCCCTTGGCATCATACTGATACTTCACCTGTTGCCCCAGAGAGTCGATGACTGACACGATCTTTCCTTGGGCATCCCTTTGGAAAGTTACACTCACTCCTGTATCACTGGTAATTCCCGCATCGGTGAATGTCAGCTTATTACCATTGGGATTGGTTACATAATTCAAGTCTCCAGTCGTACCATCAATCTCGTAGACTATCCCCTCTTTAGTCGTCAGAACGTATTTGTTATCAA
>CAZLKI010000182.1:0-6448 GCA_964560035.1 uncultured Synechococcus sp. | reverse complement strand
TCTTGCCGCTTTAAATCCCCTGCAATCCCTATTCTCTCTGGGTTGAGCAATTACACTTTTTATCGTTTGAGACTAAAGAAGAGGCTAAATTCATTTTTAAGCTTGTTACCTCAAGCCCTGCACTAGAGTTTCTTGACTCTATGATTTTTTGGGATGAAAAAAGACCAATTAAAATAGATATTCTAAGGCGGCTATCACTTAAAGCTGTTGCAAGAGAACTAGGAGTTTTAGAAGATTATTTGCAATGGGCTGAAGCTTTTCAGGTAACTTCTAATAGTCAGTTAGAGTTGGGATTAGCAGAGCAAACTTCTCTTTATACATTTTAAATATACACCTAAGCCGCTCAGGGATTCATGTAGGTGGCTAAATCAATATATTGCCTAACTTTATGATGGAAAGGGATTATCTAATCACCTCCCATCACGTTACAATATCCTATGATTTCTGTTCGGGAAACATACACTTATCCGAATCACAGCCCGCAGGACCTGCCTCGCTGATATAGCCTGTATCATATTGCAGTAGAGCTTGATAGAAGTCATCTACTACTCGTCTGGCTTTTACTTCTTGGCTGAGGCGATCGTATTCCTCTTTGCTAATTGGCTCAAAGGGCAGTCTAGGAAAGCTCTGGAGATCGTCAAATCTTGCTAATAAAGCGGCAGAAATATATCCCTCATCATCCCGAATTGCTTCGTAAATCCGAGTTCCTAATGGTTCGATCTCGCCTTCCCTTAACTCTATGGTGGCACTGGTATTGTGTTTGGTGTAATACTTCTGGATCTGGAGATAAAAATCCATCTGAGCTAAGGCAGTGAACTTACTAATATCAACTCGATCGGCTCCTTCCACATTTGCCCAAGATACGGCTACAGGTATCTCTACCAACCATTCCGTACATCTAGGATCGAACGGATCATTTAAGAGATTTCCATTGTCATCTTTATCAGATTGAGAAGGAATCACGCTATAACCAAAATCTATACAAGCGCGGGCGATCGCATCGTTTTTAGCAAATGTAATTCTTCGCAGAAATCTCTGTGCCTTGGGAGGATGCCAGCCGGGAGATGCGCCTGTAAGTAGGGATTTAGTACCGCTAGGTTGCACGGTAGTACAGCGATTTGGACGTTTGATCCCGTGGCGATCGCAATATTCCCAAACTACTTTATGCACGATATCATTCCACTGACATAGATATTCTTTTTCCTTAGATTTAAATTCTAATCCTCTCATAGTATCAGGTCGCCCTGCTTCCCACCATCGCAACCATTCCGAACCAAATGCTTTAACAAAGAAGTCAAATAAACCTGTAAAAGATACGCCTACAATTGGGTCTAACTCTCTACTATATTGATAACGTGGCTCTTGAAACTGATGATTGAGCAGTGCTGCAACGGATAATGCCCCTGCGGTAAATGCATCTTCTTGTTCTCTGTGATTATTGGGATCGAGTTGATTGAGATGTACCTCGGAAAGATTACAATGAAAATTGGTACCAATTATTTCCCCGCAGTTGTGAGCAACTATGCCGTTAGCATCAAACCTTGAAACATTTGGCACTGTGCAATCATAAACAGACTCAATCCCATCAGGGCTAATTCCAGTAATAGTTGTAGTAAAACGTTCTCTATTCATCTGACGAACATAGGTGTCTAGAGATAATTGCAAACGTTCAGCTTTGAGGGGTTCTTGAAATCCTACTAATTTTGCGAAGTGTTGTAGATTGTCATTGGCAATAACCAATTCATGTTGTGCTTTACAGAAATAAGGCGCAGGTTGGCGATCGCTATTTGGCAGCATCAGTATTCCTGAAGCTCGGCGTTGTTGATAAACTGTCGAGATAATCCCTAATCTAGCCAACATCCTTTGAACTGCCTGTAAAGTCTGGAGATTACTTTGGGCTAATCTGACACTTATACCCTTATCTTGAGTTCCCTGTACACTACCATCAGCATCAAAAAATCCACGTAGGAAACCTCGATAAAATTCATAACTTGCCTCTTCAATGGACTTGGAAATGTTCTTATTTTGGGGGGCAATTTCAAATTTAGCAGCCAGACTAGCCAGTCCAGACGAGTTGATAACTCGGTGCTTTAACTGCTTATGATAGTGTCCAGCAAGATTTACAGAAGAATAGTTTACCGTCTTTTCTAAAGTGGATACAGCGTATTCTGCCATCTCTTCACTTGTTTCTCCCCAATATCTCAAGCAAGCTGAATCATTCCATGCTGTATTAAAGAGACTGCCATCTCCAACTAAACTACCGATGAGCCAACCTTCATCTTTAGTTCCTGCCCCAGACCATGACTGAATATCACGGTGATTGTGTAAGAGAATACGATCACCTACTTGCAAGTCTTTAGTTTCGACCCATTCTGAGTATTGTTTTTTCTGAGTCTGAGCCGTAACTTTGAGAAGTTGATGATTATCAGTTAAGCGGAGAGAAAATCCCTCTTTAGTTTCTATCTTAAATACAGGCTTATTCCCAGTACAAAAGAAACCTTCGGGTGTAGTGCTAAAAAGTTCTCCATTTACAAACATTCCAGTTTGCTTCCCAATCAAGTCTCTAATCTGTCTTGCCCCATTTTCAGTATGCACCCAAGTATCTGCCGTCAAACATGGATTCAGACCGTATCTTTCTAAGCGATGTTGAAGTTCTTTTTCAGAAATATTAAGATCTTGGTTTTTAATCCATTCCGCACCGTTACCTTGCTCGTAGGCTTGAAGAAACTCGGTTTTTAATTCTTTCGTATTGACAAGATCGGCATTAGAACGAGCGATCGCTTCCCCTGCCCATTGGATAGCACCTTCACCTGAGTAATACTGTTTACGCACGGCATCTACACATTCTTCTAGTGTTGGTTTTTGGTGGAATACCCTTGTATGATTTGCCATTCTCAAAGCATCACGTTCGGGATCGATCTTCCAGTTACCGTCAGAATCCTGCTGCCAGAGGTTCTCTTTTGCTCCAGTAAAGCTGCGATCGTTACTATCAGCTTGCCTAATCCCCGCGCAACGTCTAATATTACCCGCCACAATGGTTACAGCCGCTTGATCGATGAGCAAACAGCATTCAATGGAAGTCAACTGCCGCCCGATCGCTTTATTTAGAATGGAAGCACATTTTTGATATAGTCCCGAAAGTTTAATTGGATTTGCTACGCCACCAAAGCCTCTTAGAGGTTCACCTGACGATCGGACATCGCTAACATCAACTATTACTTCAACTGCTGCGGTAAACTGTTCATCTGTGGAGAGTTCTAAAAGTCTTTGATAAGATTCCACCCAGCCTTGACGACTATCGCCAACGTAGATCCAAACTTGATTGTTAATAATTCTGACTTCGGTGCGATCGCGGCGTAAATTTGCTGGAGTAGAGCCAACTTCGCCTTTAACTGTGACATCTAACTGATTACGAATGGCTGGAAGTTGATTGATATATTTGGGTTCTAAAACTGCCCCTGTGCCACAGCCCATCATGGCGAGATTCATCATTAAGCCAAATGCCTGCCAATCCACAACATTGGTGCTGGTACAGTTATAGCCGCCTGAGAAGTTATCGGGTTTTTCAATCCATTCGGTACCACCTACCCATAGCCACCGTCCAGAGGTTAAAGACTTGATTTGGCGTTGCATCCGATCTACAAGTTCTGCTTCGGATGGGGTGAGTTTACCTAATATTTTTAAGCCTTTCATAGTGCGATCGCAGACTTCATCCCAACTTTCACGGCGGCGGGACGCATCCCTTACTTTACGGCTATAGGTTCTAAAAAATACCGAGTTAGCTGTCGGAGCAACTTCAGGAAATTGACTAAAGGATTGACCGAGGGGTTTTGTTAGCTCTTGCACCATAAGTTCAGGTTTTAATTTTTAAGTTTTAGTCGGACTCTAATTTTTATGCTCGGTTTTTACACTTCGAGTCATAAATATAACATTACACTGCATATAGCGGTCAAGTAAATTTTTTTATGGATTTAGACACTAGGATTATCTGTATAAAAAACCACATAAATTTCAGCGATCGCTAGACTTTAGAGATATTTAGAGATATGAGGTATGAAAAGCTTTCCAATATCCTTACATCCTACTCCTGAGTAAAAAAACCTCACCGAGCATAATTAGTTGCGTTTCAGTAGGGATGACAGGATGTTGTTTAGCTAATTGCAAAGAGTTTTAATATAATTGGCTTCATTACTTTTCCCATCGGGTTTCGGGGTAGCTCAGATAGGATCGAAATTTGAGTTGGCACTTTATATACTGCTAAATGTTGCTTTGCCCAATGGCGTAAGGTTGATAAGGTTAATTCTGATTCGGTTGATTTTAACCCTGATTTCAATACGATCGCCGCACAGACTCTTTCTCCCCATTCGGCATCGTCAACGCCAACCACCGCACATTCTTGAATTTCAGGATGCGATCGCAGCACTTCTTCTATCTCTAATGCCGAGACTTTGTAACCACCTGTTTTAATAATATCAACGCTGATTCTGCCTAAAATCCGATAGTTGCCTTCCTCAATTACAGCCAAATCTCCCGTATGAAACCATCCATCGGTAAAGGCTTTGGCAGTTGCTTCGGGGTTTTGCCAATATTCCTTAAATACTCCCGTTCCTTTAACTTGAATTTCTCCTGCGGATTCTGCTTTTTCTCTAACTATCTCTCTAACTAATCGCACTTCGACATTGGGTAATGGAGTTCCTACACTTCCAGCCATGCGATCGCCCCACAAAGGATTAGACAAAGCCATGCCAATTTCGGTCATACCATAGCGTTCTAATAAAAAATGCCCTGTAATTGCTTGCCACTTTTCTAAAACTCTCACGGGTAAAGCTGCCGACCCTGAAACCATTAAACGTAGTTGGGCAGAGCTTTTCGATATTTGATACTGACGTTGGGGTGATGCCTTTTCCCAAGCCGTAATCAGCTTTACATAAATTGTGGGAACTGCCATGAATAAAGATAAATCTCCATCACAAATGCGATTCCAAACTAGCTCAGGATCGAACTTAGGCAACATATAGCACTCTGCCCCAGCCCACAAAGCGCAAAGTAAGACATTAATAATGCCATGAATATGATGGAGGGGTAAAACGTGCAAAATGCGATCGCTCTCTCCCCATTCCCAAGCAGTAACAAGGCTGATAATTTGAGCTTGAATATTTTCGTGAGTCAGGACTACGCCCTTGGGTTTACCTGTAGTACCACTGGTGTAAAGAATTAAAGCTGGTCGGTTACTTTCTGTATTTGGCAGATCGCAAATCTCCTCATTTGAGATAAATTCAGTCGTAAGGATAAATCGGAGGTTATATTTTTGGGCGATCGCCTCCATCACTTTAAAATCAGGATGGGCGATGATAATCGTGGATGCGGAATTAACAATTACATACTCTAGTTCGGGACTGGGATGCACAATACACAGAGGAACGGCAATACCACCCGATCGCCAAATTCCCCACAAAGTAGCTACATAATCAAATCCAGACGGAATGAGAAAGGCAACTCGCTGATTTTGCAGATCTTGATTTTGCAGATCTTTAGTTGCTCCTAGTAAAACTTTGGCAATGTGGGCAGAAGCTTGAAGTAAATCTTGATAGGTATATTTTCGTTCTGGTGTGGCGATCGCGATATTATTTCTAAATTCTTCCGCTTTCGTAATTAATGGAATCACGTTTTTTTGCCCGATATGACCACTCTCAGCATATATTAGTGTGGAAACAAGTGTAGAAAAGTTAGTCCGTAAAAATAAGTGCTATGCAGTCATGAAAATAAGTCGCCGTCAGTTGTTATTTATGGGTGGAGTGGTTAGTGGTGGAGTCTTAACAGGTGTCGCTAAGATTTTATCTGATTCTACTAATTTATCTAGCTCAACTAATTTACCCCCTGCCAATCCCACATTAACAACCATTTCACCACCTATTGCTACCCGTTTACCCACTGCCCCAAAGGGCTTGTTTGCCCCAGTAAAAGGCGATGTGCGAATTTTAGTTATCAGCGATCTTAATAGTGCCTACGGTGCTACAGACTATGAATCACAAGTAATTAGATCCGTAAATATGATTCCCGATTGGCAGCCAGACTTAATTTTGTGTAGTGGTGATATGGTGGCAGGGCAATATCCATCTTTGACTAAAACCCAAATCGAAGCAATGTGGGCAGGATTCGATCGCTATTTAGCAGAACCAATTCGCCGTACTAAAATTCCCTACGGTTTTACTTTAGGCAATCATGATGCTTCTGGAGCATTATCGGTGGGCAATAAATTTTTATTTGGACAGGAGCGCAACCTCGCCGCCGCCTATTGGAATAATCCTAAAAACGATCCGGGGTTAAAGTTTGTAGATAAAACAGGGTTCCCTTTTTATTACAGCTTTGAGCAAAATAATATTTTCTTCCTAGTTTGGGATGCATCTACAGGAAGGGTTCCTAAAGCGCAGGTAACATGGGCGGAGAA
>CAZLKI010000181.1:0-6470 GCA_964560035.1 uncultured Synechococcus sp. | reverse complement strand
GTCAGAAGGCAGCCAGAGAAATGCAAAAATCCATAAAAACTTTGCCACTTAGTTGCCCCTATCGATTTGACCAGATTTATACACCCGATTTTCTCGCTAAGCCCATTGATAACGGAGACTCTTATACTAGATAGGCGGTACTTTTAATTTTATTTTTGGGTAAACATTTTATTTCATGGTAAATGCAGATGTAATTGTAATTGGCTCAGGGATTGGTGGATTAGTGACTGCCACTCAACTTGCGGCTAAAGGTATTAAGGTTTTGGTTTTAGAAAAATATCTAATTCCGGGTGGTAGTGCTGGTTATTTTGAACGTAATGGTTATCGGTTTGATGTGGGCGCATCTATGATTTTTGGGTTTGGCGAACAAGGAACCACAAATTTACTTACCCGTGCTTTAGCGGCAGTAGGGATGAAATTAGAAACTATTCCCGATGATTCCCAAGTGCATTATCATTTACCCAATAAATTAGATGTAAAGGTCGATCGCAACTATGAAAAATTTATCCAAGAGCTAGGCGACAGATTTCCGCATGAGCATCAAGGTATTCGCAAATTTTATGATGCTTGCTGGGATGTATTTAACTGCTTAAATTCTATTGAGCTTTTATCTTTAGAGGAATACAGATATTTACTGCGCGTGTTCTTCCAAAATCCCCTTGCTTGCTTGGGATTAGTTAAATATCTGCCCCAAAATGTGGGAGATGTTGCCAGAAGATATATTCACGATCCAGAGTTACTTAAATTTATCGATATGGAATGCTATATCTGGTCGGTGATGCCTGCGGATAAAACGCCTATGATTAATGCTGGAATGGTATTTAGCGATCGCCACTACGGTGGAATTAATTATCCTAAAGGTGGAGTGGGCAGAATAGGCGAAGTCTTAGCCGAAGGATTAGAAAAATTTGGCAGTGAGATTAGATACGGTGCCAGAGTTACAGAGATTATTCCCAAAACCGTAGATGGCAATATTGGCGTAAAACTCAATGATGGTAGTATTCTCACCGCAAAATCGGTTGTTTCCAATGCTACCCGTTGGGATACTTTCGATCATTTACTTAAGAAGAAAGATTTACCTAAACCTGAAGTAAAATGGCGATCGCGCTATCAGAAATCTCCTAGTTTTCTCAGTCTGCATTTAGGCGTAGTTTCTGAAGCAATTCCCTCTGACTCAGCCTGTCATCATATTCTTTTAGAAGACTGGAAAGATATGGAAAAACCTCACGGTACGATTTTTGTTTCCATTCCCACTCTGCTCGATCCTAGCTTGGCACCTTCAGGACATCATATCGTTCATGCTTTTACTCCCAGTTGGATTGATGATTGGCTAAATTTATCTACGGTGGAATACGAACAAAAGAAAGAAGAAGAAGCATTTAAACTGATTTCTCGCCTAGAACAAATATTTCCCACCCTCAACCAAAATCTAGACTATATGGAAATAGGAACACCAAAAAGCCATCGAAGATTTCTAGGTAGAATTGATGGAACCTATGGAGCTATTCCCACACGCAAACTGATGGGACTTTTAGGAATGCCATTTAACAGTACAGCGATCGCCAATTTATATTGTGTTGGTGATAGCACTTTCCCCGCTCAAGGTCTAAATGCTGTAGCCTTTTCAGGATTTGCCTGCGCTCACTTAATTGCCACTAGACATTTTTAACATTATCTATATAATAATTTTTCAATTAAAATACTTAGACTTTGTTAATTACTAAAATGCAACAATCAGTGCGATTTATTGATTTGTTCTGTGGAATTGGTGGATTTAGGATTGGGGCTGAAATGGCTTGTAACCAGAAAAACCTTAATCCAACTAACCTATTTTCGAGTGATATAGATCCAGACGCTCAAGTTGCCTATAAAGCAAATTTTAGCGAGATTCCAAAAGGTGATATTACCAAAATCAGTGTAGATGATATTCCCGATCACGATATTTTACTTGCGGGCTTTCCATGTCAACCATTTAGTATTTGTGGAGACTTAAAAGGTTTTGAAGATGCCCGTGGAACTCTGTTCTTTGATATTGCACGGATACTAGAAGCTAAAAAACCAAAAGCTTTTGTCTTAGAGAATGTAAAACAGTTGAGAGGACACAATGAGGGGAAAACACTGCAGCGAATTTTGAAAACTCTTCAAGAGCTTGGATATCATACTGATTATAAAATTCTAAATGCCCTTAATTTTGGCTTACCCCAAAAGCGCGAACGTATCTTTATTGTTGGATTTAGAGAACCATGTCATTTTATTTGGGATGAACATAAAATTACGATGAAACCATTATCAGAAATCTTAGAAAGCGAAGTGCCAGATTTTTATTATGCTTCTGAAAAAATTCAAAAGAACCGAATAGAAAAGACGCTTAATAAAAAACAGCAAGAAGGAATAACTATTTGGCACGAAAACAAAGGTGGAAATATTAGTGCTTATCCTTATTCTTGTGCGCTCAGAGCAGGAGCTTCATATAATTACCTACTTGTTGATGGAAAAAGAAGATTAACAGAACGTGAAATGCTTAGGCTTCAAGGGTTTCCCGATTCCTATAAAATAGTTTGTAACTATCAAGCTACTCGTAAACAAATAGGAAATTCAGTTGCAGTTCCATGTGTTAGGTCTGTTATAGGCTCTGTACTGGATGCAATAATGATGCCAAACTACCCTAAAACCTTAGCTAATGGTCAAATAAGTCTGATTTTTGAAAAGCCTACTAGATATACGACTGGTAAAGTTTAATGCCAATAATTCAAGAAGCAAAGGATCGACTTGATGGCATCATCAAAAAAGCAAGAGTTGATATGTATAAGCCCATCCAAATTGCTGAAGTTCTAAGAAGATCTCGCCTACAACAAGATATTCAAATTCTTAAAAAAGATACTTATCAAAATCCATCAATTCACTGGCGGAATGAAGTTACGAGAAGGCTAATAGGAAAAATTTCTACCTCATCTGCAAACTATCAGCATGACATTTGGAATCAAAAAGCAATGCCCAGTGAGCTACTTACAGTTCTCGATCAAGAAAACAAACGAACTGGAGGAGGAGTTGAGTATTATATCTATCTGAGGTTTAATGAGCGACAAGATACAGTTGCTAGCATCATTGCATTTATTGAGACTTCTTTACCTATCGACTTTAACCTTAGCGAGCTACTAGAAAAATTTGCCACAAAAAGTGGCATTAGAAGAAGTATAGATAAGGCATATGAAATAGTGGTTTATAGTCTTTTTGAGACAATTGTAACTGCTCTTAAAACCACCGTAAAAGTTAGTATTCCGATTGAAAGTAAAAATCTACTTGCCGAATTCTCAGACCTTACTAGAGTTTTATTGGGGCTTGAAATAGGAAGTGATAGTTGGGAAGTTCCTGCGCATATTTATCGTGTTGGTGTGACTAATGCTGCCGATCGGGGATTAGATATGTGGGCTAACTTTGGTGCAGCCATTCAAGTTAAGCATTTAACTCTTAACCAAGAACTTGCTCGGTCAATCACTGATCAAGTTGAAAGTGATAGTGTGGTCATTGTTTGTCGAGATGCTGATGCAAAAGTTATAGAGATAATTACTAATCAAATAAGTTGGGGGAGACGTGTACGAGGCATTGTGAAGGAGTCAGAGTTAGTTGAGTGGTATGATCGGTGCTTTCGAGGAAATTTTGCTCAAGAGCTATCTACCTTACTATTAGATAGATTACTGAGCGGCTTTAGGTCAGAGTTTCCACAAGCTAATACTATTTCTGATTTTCTAAATGAGAGACTATATTCTTCGTTACTTACTGATGAGCTTTGGACTTTAAAGTAAGAGCATGACAGTTTTAATTTAATCTTGATTTAACTGCAAGATTGCCATGAATGCTTCTTGGGGCACATCTACAGTACCGATAGACTTCATTCGCTTTTTGCCTTCCTTTTGCTTTTCTAGGAGTTTCTTCTTCCGAGATACATCACCACCGTAGCACTTACTCAAAACATTTTTTCGCATGGCAGGAATGTTCTCACGAGCAAGAATTTTGGTACCGATCGCCGCTTGGACGGGAATCTGAAACTGATGGCGGGGAATGAGTTCTTTAAGCTTAGAAACTAGATTCTTACCCAAATGATAAGCTTTGTCACGGTGAGCGATACAAGCGAGGGCATCGACAGGTTCGTCATTTACTAGAATATCCACTTTCACTAGATCGTTTTCGCGATAGCCAATTACTTCGTATTCCATACTGGCATATCCCTTTGTGCGAGACTTCATCTGGTCAAAAAAGTCGGTAACAATCTCGGCTAGGGGAACTTCGTAGGTTAGAGTAGCTCTGTCCTTGGTAATGTATTTCATATCGATATAATTACCACGTCTGGCTTCGCATAGCTCCATCAAAGTGCCAATATAGCCTTGGGGACTCATAATATCTAAATGAACGTAGGGTTCTTCAATTTTTTCCCGTTCTTGGGGATTTGGAAGTTCGCTCGGATTATCAATTAGTACCACTTCGCCTTTGATATTAGTGACTCGATAAATTACCGAAGGGGCAGTTACAATTAAATCTAGGTTATATTCCCGTTCTAGTCGCTCTTGGACAATTTCCATATGTAGTAAGCCTAAGAAGCCACAACGGAAGCCAAATCCCATCGCATTCGAGCTTTCAGGTTCATAATTTAGAGCGGCATCATTCAGTTTTAGTTTTTCTAATGATTCTCTTAGATCTTCAAATTGATCGGCATCAGTGGGAAACATTCCACAAAATACCATAGGCTTGGCTTCCACATAACCGGGAAAAGCTTCGGTCGCGGGATTTACAGCCGAGGTAATCGTATCTCCTACTCTGGCGTGTGCGACAGATTTAATCGCTGCCGCTAAATATCCGACTTCCCCAGCATGAAGTTCTTCGACTTGGACTTGGTTGGGGGCTAAGACTCCGATCTCATCTATGACATATTCTTGTCCAGAAGCCATAAACCGTACCCGATCGCCGCGTTTGACCGTACCATCCATGACCCGAAAATAGACGACTACTCCCCGATAGGTATCGTAATAACTATCAAAAATTAGCGATCGCAAGGGTTGATCTACAGTATCTTTAGGCGCAGGAACTTTTTTGACGATTTCTTCTAATATTTCTGGAACCCCAATTCCTTCCTTGGCTGAGGCTCTCACGGCTTCGGTACAATCTAAACCGATTAATTCTTCAATCTCGGCAGCAATACGTTCGGGTTCGGCACTGGGCAGATCGATTTTATTTAAAACGGGAATAATCTCTAAGTTGTTTTCCAAAGCCAGATAGACATTTGCCAAGGTCTGAGCCTCTACACCTTGGGACGCATCGACTACTAATAAAGCACCTTCACAAGCAGCTAAACTGCGGGATACTTCATAGGAAAAATCTACGTGACCGGGAGTGTCAATTAAATTTAAAACGTAATCCAAACCATCTTTTGCGGTGTAATTCATCCGTGCCGCTTGGAGTTTGATCGTAATCCCCCGTTCGCGCTCTAAGTCCATATTGTCTAGGAACTGCTCCTTCATCTCGCGTGACTTAACGGTACCTGTAGCCTGCAACAAGCGATCGGCAAGGGTTGACTTACCATGATCGATGTGGGCAATGATCGAAAAGTTACGAATTCGAGATACAGGAACGTCGGTCATAGCTTAATTTCTTTGGGGGCTTAATTTCTTAGGGACTTTTTCCCATATTAACCGCAAAACCTATATCTCTTACCGCAAAACTTATAAACTAAGCTACTGAGAAAAAGAATTAGAGCGGAAAGTAGTAGATAATCTCCAACTAACATTTAGGATTAGGTCGCTTAAATGACTCTACCCTTATATCTTTCTTGAAAAGCTAGAATCGACTCTAATTGTGAATCTATCAGCAAACATTCTTCTAAATGACGAATATCTAAATCGGGCAACCACTGACTTGTTTGAATCTCGATATACTTATCATCTTGTAGGCTGTAGATACCGATCTTACCATCCTGCCAAAACCAGACTTCAGGCACATCTAGTACTTGATACTTTCTAAGCTTTTTGGTATTGCCACTTGTCACCGCCACTTCTATGCACAAATCTGAAATCTCTTTCTCTAGGTCAAAGTTATAAGACAAATCGGCTTGAAACTCCGTACTTCCTCCTAGTTCTTGGGTATATGCTCCTGTAGAAATAAAAGCTATACGTTTAAGCGCAAAGTAGAAAATTAAGTAAGCCCCAAGTAAGGTGCAGATCGTTTCATGTAAGCGTCCTATCCCCGTAATTTCTAAAACTCCTTCACAATAGGTCATGCGCACACCACCAATTTCAGCAAAAGCGGATTGCAAGGTTTTAAACTGCTCCCAAGTTACAGCCCTTTTGACAAGATATCGATCTTCTGATTTGGTTAAAGTTTGAATCATGGCTTTTTTTGTCTACTGGATCTGAATTCAGTATAAATTATTCATATTTTCACAGCTTTTTTCAATTATTTCACGCGATCGCCCTACTCCT
>CAZLKI010000180.1:0-6497 GCA_964560035.1 uncultured Synechococcus sp. | reverse complement strand
TTAATAATTAGATTTAGTCGAGTTAAGTAATGGGGCTGATTTTGGTTTTATGCCCTGTTTTAGCTTTGGCAAAGTTCAAGCAATAACCCAACTCTTTTAGCATTTGTCGTAAAAGTGGCAGACTTAAACCTAAAACATTGGTGTGACAGCCTTCTAGACCTTCAATTAAAAATCCGCCTAAGCCTTCTAAGGTGCAACATCCCGCACAATTTAGCGGCTCACCTGTATCGATATAACTCATTATTTCCGCATCGGTAGCATTGGCAAAATGTACGACAGTCATACTATATCGGGTAAGAATATTCTGGTTTTTAGTGTCGATCAGGCAATGTCCTGTATAAAGTTGTCCTTTATGACCGCGCATTTTAGACCACATGGCGATCGCTCGTTCTTTATAAATCGGTTTACCAAAAATTTCGCTATCAACTACCATTACGGAATCACAACCTAGAATTAAGGCGTGTTGTTCGCTAAACCTCGATCGTACAGCTTCGGCTTTACATTTTGCTAAAATTTCTACTAGCTCTATCGGTTCGGTAGTTGTGATTTGGGATTCATCAAAGTTGCTAACGGCAATAAAAGGATCGATTCCTGCTTGGATCAAAATGGCACGACGCGCTGGAGAGGCAGAGGCAAGGACAAATAAAGGTTCTGACATAAAAGGATTTAGTGAGTTAGATGAAATTATTAGAGATTTTAGGAATAAATTTTTAGAGACTGAAGCGAACTAAGCTCTAACTCTGGAATCTTGACTCCAGAACTATTACAAGGCTCTAAGGGAATTCGCACTAATTCGATTTCGATGATTTTAGGCTGAGTTTCGTCTTTAAGAATGCCTAAGTGAATGTGTGCCTGGTTGGGTAAAATTGCCGCGATCGCTGTCAAAGTATCTTGCTTATTTTTAAACATAATCGCCTGAGAACCAATACCTGCCCGTGGGGAAAGCCGAATATCTTTGACTTTTAAGCGTTTAGCATACCCTTGAGCGGTAATCATCAGTAATTCCAAATCGGGCTGAGTTACAGGAATCACTCCTACTATGGTTTCCGAGTTACGAAGTCGTAATGCCATCGTTCCCATTGCCGATCGCCCTAAAGTAGAAATCTGCTCTTCATCGGTATTCATTCTTAAAATTCTGCCAGTGGAGGTGGCGATCGCTAGTTGTCGATCCAGTGGCACTATCCCGCCCCAAAATAGTCGATCTTGCTCTCCAAGCTTAATTGTCATCAATCCTCTGCTACTAATTCCTGCCAAGTCTGCGAGGGATAGGCGTTTGATTTTTGCCTCGGTCGTTACTAAAACTAAGCTAGATTCGGGTTGGCGATCCCAGACAAAGCTGGAGACAACTGGATCTGCCGATTCGGGTAATAGTCTAATTAAAGGTGTACCTTTGGGTTTGCCCTTGGGAATATCGGCGATCGCCACTGGGAAGGCTTTTCCACTATTAGTTAACAGAATTAAATCTCGATCGGTAGAGGTTGCATAGTCGGCAATTACAATATCATCGGTAGGATTAGCACCTTTACTAGATTTGGATTTTGGCTCTAAGCGTTTGACATAACCCTTTTGAGTTAATTGAATTAAAACCTCTTGGGGAATTTCTGTAGGGATTGGAGATTGTTCTGGAATTTGGGGAGTTAATCCATTAGACGATCCATTTATGCATCCATTTGTAGAGTCGTTAATAGTTACAAGACGGGTACGGCGATCGTTGCCATGCTTTTTCTTAAGACTGCGGAGATCTTTTTTAATAGTTTTTAATAACTCGCGGCGATCGCCTAATATCAACTCAAAACCCGAAATCCTAGTTTTTAATTCGGTCATTTCTGCGTGCAACCCCGACTGCTCCATGGCGGTGATTCTCCGGAGGGGCATGGATAAAATCGCTTCTGCTTGTACTACCGAAAAATTAAATTGAGTTTGTAACTCTGCTTTAGCCACGGCATTACTAGCGGCAAACCTCAGTAAAGTAATCAGGGCATCTAAGTTAGCGATCGCCATTACCAATCCATCGACTAAATGCAATCTTTGCTGTGATTCTTCTAACTCGTGACGATAGCGTTTGGTCAGAGTTTCTTCTCTAAATGTCAAAAATTCTTGTAAAAGTTGCCGCAGGGTTAGCTGTTTGGGCATAGAGCCACATAAAGCCAGCATACTTCCGCCAAAATTAGACTGCAAGGCGGTTTGACGATAAAGCTGCTCTAAAACCCCGTCGGCAGTTGCATCTTTTTTTAATTCTATTACCACTCGCATTCCCGTGCGATCGCTTTCATCTCTCAGATCGTCAATTCCTTCTATCTTGCCCTGATTTACCAATTCCGCGATTTTCTCGATCCATGCCGCTTTATTTACCTGAAAAGGTAGCTCAGTCACGATAATTGCTGGACGCGATCGCTTATTTTTGCCGATCACATTCTCTAATGTCCAAACTCCCCGCACCGTAATACTGCCCCGACCCGTGGTATATAAATCTCGGATGCCAGTATTTTCAACTATGATCCCGCCCGTAGGGAAATCTGGGGCTGGAATTAACTCAAAAAGTTTTTCATCATCCAAGTCAGGGCGATCGATCAATGCAATCAATCCGTCTACCACTTCAGCCAGATTATGGGGGGGGATATTTGTCGCCATCCCGACCGCAATCCCCGAAGCTCCATTCAGCAAGAGCATGGGTAACTGCGCGGGTAGTACCGTTGGTTCCATCTGAGAGCCGTCAAAGTTAGGCGCAAAATCAATAACTGCTTCATTAATATCGCTCAGTAATACTTCATTGCCAATCGGTGACAGACGACATTCGGTATACCGCATTGCGGCAGCTGGATCGTTATCTACCGACCCAAAATTACCATGACCTGCCAACAAGGGATAACGACTAGAAAAATCCTGTACTAACCGTACTAGGGCATCATAAACCGACTGATCGCCGTGGGGATGATACTTACCCAACACATCGCCAACCACACGAGCAGATTTACGATAAGGACGTTCTGGGACTAAGCCTAGTTCGTGCATGGCAAAAATAATACGGCGATGTACTGGTTTTAAGCCATCTCGCACATCAGGTAATGCCCGTCCCACAATCACACTCATGGCGTATTCGAGGTAAGACTGCTGCATTTCGGTATGCAAGGCTACGCTAATTACCTTCCCTTCAGAGGGTTTTGAGGATTCTGGTGGTGTCAAAAAATCTAACTGCTCGCCCCGATTTGCCATATTCCGTAAAAATTTATCAAAAATACTATCTAGAAGCCTATAGTAGCTGCGATCCAAAATAGAGTTTTTAAAAACTTTAGGCTCGTGTTAGGTTTTACTCCTTTGCAGCAACATATTCTAGGCAAGCTCTTTCTTAGCGTATCATAATGCTAATTTTGTAATGCCCGAATTACCTAGATAACTATGAAGCTATTATTAACTGGGGATATTGGTGGAACTAAAACCCTATTAAGTCTGGTTAAATCACTACCCGATCGAAAGCCCGTAACTCTCCATAGCGATCGCTATCCCAGCCAAAATTACGATGCGCTCAAACAAATAGTCGATGAGTTTATGCAGACGGCAGCAGCTAAGTTAGGCTACATTCCCGAAGTTGACACGGCTTGCTTTGGTATTGCTGGACCTGTAGTTAATAACACTTCTTACCTCACCAATCTTAGTTGGCAGCTAGACGGTGATAAATTGCAAACTGAATTAGGTATAGATCGAGTTGTATTAATTAATGATTTTGCCGCAGTTGGCTATGGAGTTTTAGGTTTATCGGAGTCAGATTTAGCGACTTTACAAGTGGGCAAGCCTCAGCCCCGCGCCCCGATCGCCATAATTGGAGCAGGTACGGGTTTAGGTCAGGGATTCTTGACATGGAATCGAGATGGCTACGAAGTTCATGCCTCTGAGGGCGGACATACTGACTTTGCCCCGCGATCGCCAAGGGAAATGGCATTATTAAGCTTTTTGTTAACCCGCCACGAACGGATATCTACTGAAAGAGTTGTATCGGGCAAAGGTATTGTCTCGATCTATCAATTTTTACAGCACATTAATCCTGAGACAACAGAACTATCTCAGCTACTTCAAGCGATAGAAGCAGGCGAACAAAATATGGATATGGCAGCCGCGATCGCCAATGCAACTCTGCTTAAAACCGACCAAATGGCAATGGAAGCGATCCAAATGTTTCTCGATGCCTATGCGGCGGAGATTGGTAATTTTGCCCTAAAATTTTTGCCCTATGGGGGCTTATACATTGCTGGCGGAATTACGCCCAAACTTTTAGCTTTAATCAATACTAGCGAAAGTGTAGTCTGCGAAATAGAGCAGCCCAATCGATTTATGAGTGTGCTCAAACATAAAGGTAGGGTTAGCCCGATGCTGGATACAATTCCAATTCATGTCGTACTCAATCAAAATGTCGGACTAATTGGCACAATCGTCTACGGCTCCAAGCTGCAAGAAGCTAAAAGAAGTTAAAAACAAGTATGAACTCTAAACTAATATCTCGACTAATTCTGGCAATATTTTTTATAGGTGCTGGAATTTTGCACTTTGCGATTACTTCTACCTATGTAAAGATCATGCCTCCCTACTTACCCGCACACACCGAGTTAGTTTATATCAGTGGAGTTTTTGAGATTTTAGGAGGAATCGGCATCATAATTCCGATTTTGCAAAATCCAGCAGGTTATGGCTTAGTGGCATTAACGATCGCTGTATTCCCAGCCAATATTAATATGGTTGTTAACTACGATCGCATCGGGTTCGATTTTCCTTTAGCTTTATTGTGGCTGCGATTACCATTACAAGGGCTCTTAATTTGGTGGATTTGGTGGGCTACTGAATTGGGACGTAAAGATAGCAGAGATATTCAGACCTAAGACAAAAATTTAGGTATTAAATTCGGATAGTAACTACCATCCTAGTTTGACTGCCCAGTAAACTCCCCAAGTGTTAATTAAAATGCTGGTACCAATCAATATCCAAGCGATCGCTCTGGGCATTCTCAAAAGTCCATTGGCGATCGGGATAAATAGAAATGGAAGGTAATTTAGCGCATAGCGACAGCCAAACTGTACCCAACCAGTTGCAGTATAAGCAGAGCGTTGTCTGAGGACTTGAGGGAGATTCTTAGAGTTCCATTTCTTAGAGTTAGATTGAGTCCCTAAAAGTTGAACTCTCCTATCAATTCGTTTAACTAAAGATTCTATAGCCCCTGAACCAATAGGTATACCCTCACTCTGAAGATAATCATAGTTATGAATACGAGACTTGTGTTTATGCAGGTAAGCGATGAAATTATTAACCTCTATATCGATTAGCTTAACCAAAGCGATAGCCTTTTCCATAGACAGTATTGATCAAAGAAATTTCTAAATCTCGGTCAATTTTGCGCCGTAGCAGCCGAATTTGCGCCACAAGGGTATTACTAGCGGGAATGTCATCCTGCCAAATATGCATCTGAATTTGCTCGTGCGTAAGAAGTTGATTGGGATATTGCATAAAGTATGCCAATAATTGACATTCTTTTTCGGATAATTGGATTGCTTGGCGATCGCGATATAAGACTTGGCTGATCACATCTAGCTCCAAATTTGCAAATAACAAAGTGGCGGTTTTAGGTCGATCTTGAAATCTATCTTGAAATCTAGCTTGAGATTCTATTTGGGATTCCATTTGCAGTCGATCGGATGGTATAGAATTCCGCCGTAACAATGCTCGGATTCTAGCTAGTAGCTCTTTTAGCTCGAAGGGTTTAACTAAATAATCATCTGCACCTCCATCCAAACCTTCCACGCGATCGTCTAAGGTATCTTTAGCACTGAGAAATAATACAGGTGTCCGATCTCCATTCGATCGCAGCGATCGGCATAATTCAACCCCAGACATAATCGGCATCACCCAGTCTAAAATTAAAAGATCGTAGGTTTGACTTTGTGCCAATTGCCATCCAGTTTGTCCGTTTGTAGCCACATCAACGGTATAGCCCTGAATAATTAATAATCTTTGCAGGGGTTCGGTTAGTTCTTCTTCATCATCAACTAGGAGTAATCGCATTTAGATATTCCTAAAAATTCTACAGATTGAGGTGTGACATGAAACCGATAGGGCAAGATCTTTACTCCTGCTGATGTTGCTGCAATTAATAATCTGGCATATTCAGGATCGGCTGCTACTCCCGCTCTAAAATCATGACAATCACTACGGTTGATAAAGTAAATTATGGCGGATTTGGTAGTTTTATCAATTACGGATATTAGTTCGCGCAGATGTTTTTGTCCTCTAGTGGTGACAGTATCGGGAAAGAGAGCAGTATTCCCATCATGCCAGGTGGTATTTTTTATTTCTACATAAGTCCTAATTGAGTTATCAGAATCAGTTAAGAGGAAATCAATTCGACTCTTTTCGCTTCCATACCCAACTTCAGGTTTAAAGATATTGTAGGGTTCGAGTTCGGGTAAAAGATGGCGATCGAGCATAGCTCCGATGATTTTATTCGGAAGTGATGT
>CAZLKI010000179.1:3529-6511 GCA_964560035.1 uncultured Synechococcus sp. | reverse complement strand
CATATTTGATGACTATGATGCTTTAGTCGCACACATTGAGATCGAGGCAGAATTTGATGCCTACAAAATTGAAACGGGTCGCACAAATGTTAAGGCTGTGTCTTTACTGTAAATTTTTCACTCTAAATTTTTCACTGTAGATTTTTCTATCTACTTTTTAGTTTAGTTAAACAGGAATGTGGGAGCAACACACAAGTAACGGTCACACTATATTCCATGCTGATGCCTTAGATATATTGCGCGATCGGATTGCGACTGAATCTGTAGATCTCATTTTTATAGATCCTCCTTACAATATTGGCAAACAATTTTCAAATTTCTCTGACAAGTGGAAATCTGATGCTGATTATGCTGAATGGGCTTACAAGTTGCTAGATGAATGTCTGCGGATATTAAAGCCAAACGGGACTTTGTATGTAATGACAAGCACTCAGGCAATGCCCTACTTTGATATTTATTTAAGGGATCAGATCGTTATTCAGAGCAGAATTATATGGCATTATGATAGCTCTGGAGTGCAGGCTACAAAGCACTTTGGCTCTATGTACGAGCCCATACTTTATTGTGTTAAAGATAAAACTAATTATGTTTTTAACTCAGATGATATTAAAGTTGAGGCAAAAACTGGGGCAAAAAGAAAACTAATTGACTACAGAAAATCTATCCCCAGTCTGTATAATTCCCAAAAAGTACCCGGCAATGTTTGGTATTTTCCCCGTGTCAGATACCTGATGGCAGAATATGAAGATCATCCCGCGCAAAAGCCTGAATCACTATTAGAAAGAATTATTCTAGCGAGTACAAATAAAGACGATCTCGTGCTCGATCCTTTTGCAGGAACTTTTACAACAGCAGCAGTGGCAAAACGCTTAGGTCGTAATTCTATTAGTGTGGAATCTCAAGAAGAATACGTGAAAATCGGACTTAGACGAGTCTTGGGATGGCAAGAATATCGAGGGGAGCCTCTGTTTTTACCCAAAAAAAATAATATTAAAAAAAACAAAGATGGGCAAAAAATCACTGAATCGAGAGACTCTACATCTCTGTAAAAATCTCTGTAAGATTATTTTATAAAAAATACTCACATCTTAGCAACGATAGAGTAGAATTTAAGCCAAATTAAGTTAGTTGTGAGGGGTAAGGGTATTTTTTCTGTCAAACAAACCGAGAGCATACAATCTGTGCTGACAAACGGTCAGGATCGTCCTGAATCAGTTTTACGCATTAAAGGTAAAGCTACCCTTAGTGGACACGTTCCGATCAGTGGTGCTAAAAATTCCACCCTCGCAATTATGGCTGCTGCGTTGCTTTGTTCTGATAGTACTCGCATTCGTAATGTGCCCGCGATCGCTGATGTGCAAACAATGATTGAGATCCTTAAAGCTGTTGGGATAAAGATTACCCAGAGTAGTGGAGCTTTAGACATAGATGCCAAACATATTTCTCAGTCTCACGTCCCTTACGATTTAGTAAATCAGATGCGGGCGGGCTTTTTTGTGATTGGTCCGCTTTTAGCCCGATTAGGTGTAGCTCGCGTGCCTTTGCCCGGTGGATGTGCCATTGGGACTCGACCTGTAGACTTACACGTTAAGGGTTTACAAGCATTGGGTGCAGATGTGATCATCGACCAAGGGATCGTGCAAGCATACGCCCGTCATTCAAGGTTGAAAGGTGCCAAAATTTACTTAGACTTCCCGAGTGTTGGTGCGACCGAAACCCTAATGATGGCTGCAACTTTGGCAGAAGGGGAAACCGTAATTGAAAACTGCGCTCAAGAGCCAGAGGTGATGGACTTGGCAAATTTTTGTCGGGCAATGGGGGCAAAAATTCGTGGAGCGGGCACAAAAACAATTGTAATTGATGGTGTTACGCGCCTACACACGACAGACTTTGGCATAATTCCCGATCGCATTGAAGCCGCCACATTTATGGTTGCTGCCGCGATCACTCGATCTACTATTACGATTTCGCCAGTAATTCCCGATCATCTAACCGCAGCGATCGCCAAGCTTGAAGAAATTGGGGCAAAAGTGGTTTTAGAGTCCTCCAGTCGCTTACGAGTTGAAGGCAGTCCTAGATATCGGCATACTCACATTGAAACTCTGCCCTATCCCGGATTTCCCACGGATATGCAGGCGCAATTTATGGCTTTATTAACTTTGAGTGAAGGCAATAGTACGGTGAAAGAAACTGTATTTGAGAACCGCTTACAACACGTTGCCGAATTATGTCGCATGGGTGCAAATATTAAGCTTCAGGGAAATATCGCGGTGATCACTGGTGTGAGCTCTTTATCGGGTGCCCCAGTCATGGCTACAGATTTACGCGCGTCGGCAGCATTAGTTTTAGCAGGTCTGGCGGCAGAAGGCGAAACTCAAATGCAAGGATTGCATCATTTAGATCGGGGCTACGATCAGCTTGAGACAAAGCTCCGCAATCTAGGAGCTAACCTTTATCGTCAGCCTTTGGGATCTGAGCAATCCGCAATATAGCTACAGGATTAACAGTTAGTAATGAAATGTGCGATCGCCATTGGTAGTAATCTCGGTAGTAATTTTGGAAATTCGCGGGAAATTGTCAAGGCAGCAGTTAAAACCCTCGATCTGAGCGGTCAAATTGAAATCCTGCAAGTTTCGAGATGGTATCGGACTAAAGCTATAACCATATCGCTACCCCAGCCCGACTATATCAATGGTTGCGCCACCTTAAATACAAGTCTAAGCCCTCAAAATCTCCTAGCGGCAATGTTAGAGATAGAGGTGCAATTTGGCAGAGTTCGCCGTGCGAAGTGGGATGCCCGTACCCTCGATCTAGATTTACTTTTGTACGAAAGCCAAATTCTCAATACCGATGATTTGGTAATTCCCCATCCGCGCATGTGCGATCGCGCCTTTGTGATGTTGCCCTTAGCTGAAATAGCTCCCGATTGGATTCATCCTTTGCGAGGCGATCGTATTGCTCGACTGGCAGAATATTCTTTGG
>CAZLKI010000179.1:0-3429 GCA_964560035.1 uncultured Synechococcus sp. | reverse complement strand
ATCGGGTATGATCGAGATAAGCGGAAGCGAAAGTTTCCGTTCACTCCTCACACCACATTCCACCTAGATTACGGTCTGGGTGGTTTCCTAGTTATATAACCACATGAAACCATTATTGATCGTAGGCTCAGACACGGGTGTGGGCAAAACTGTGTTGACAGCCAGCCTAGCTGCTTATCAATTAACCTATCGACCTCACTCAAACTTGGCAATTTATAAACCTGTACAGGCAGGTCTGGGCGATCGCGAATATTTTAAATCTACTTTTAGCCTGACTCAAACTCTGGCAGAAATTACGCCGATATTTTTTGAAACCCCACTTGCTCCTGCGATCGCTGCAATCAGAGAAAATAAGCATCTGGATTTGGGATTGATTTGGCAACATTTTCAGACTTTACAACATAACTATAATTACCTGCTAGTAGAGGCTTTGGGTGGTTTGGGATCGCCTTTAACTTACGAATATACGGTGGCGGATTTAGCAAAGGATTGGCATATTTCGGTGGTGTTGGTGGTACCTGTAAAATTAGGCGCGATCGGTCAGGCAGTGGCAAACGTAGCTTTAGCTAAAATCAATAACATTGCCCTTAAAGGTATAGTTTTAAATTGCGTTACTCCCGATGCCAATATTGAAGATCTTGCTCCAATTGACTTAATTCAAGCTCTAACTTATATTCCCGTAGTTGGAGTTTTGCCTTATATCTCCGATCTGCAAAATATTAAAGAATTAGCACGCGCTGCTTCTACCTTAGAACTAGAAATGTTGGGTGTATGAATCAATATTTTAGGATGTCTGCTTGGATAACTTTAAATTTAGGATTAGCAATTAGTTTAAGTGCTTGTAAAGGTACAGTGATTGGGACGGCGGTAGAGGGGGCGATCGCTCCACAAACTATTTCCACCATGAAAGATCCTACTAACCCCCAAAGTTTAGTTTTACCTAGTGACTTTAGTAGCGATATTCCGATTTATCCCCAAGCAACCCTACAAAGCATCGAGGTTGGATCTGGTACTTTAGCTGCATCTCAAAATATTTTTGCTCGTTGGACTTCAGCAGATGATGTCACCAAGGTTTCTAGCTTTTATGAAGATGCCTTTGCCACGCAAGAATGGAAAGTAATTTTGCGATCGCCCGATGGTAATTTTGTCATCCAAAAATCCGATTTATTAGTGACACTCTCCATTCAAAAGTCTATACAAAACTTAAATCAAAAGTTATCACAGCCAGATAGTACAAGTATTTTTTTGCAATACCTGCGCGATCGCCAAATCAACCAAGCTCTCCTTAATATAGATAAAAATATTACCGTTAATCCTACTCAACCCGTTGCACCCTCTATTAACCCTATAAATCTTAACCCTATAAATCCATTACCCAATCTAGCCCCCACCAAAAATTTTAGCGATGTTGCTACTATTCCTGAGGCATTGCGATCGCCAATTATCGACTTAAAAAATCTAGGTACTATCTCTTCTAAGCAGGAAAATCAATTTAAGCCTAATAGCTTAATTCAAAGGCGGGAATATGCGCGATGGCTGGTAAATACGAATAATAAACTCTATGCCAACCGTCCTACCCGACAAATTAGATTAGCCGATCCCAACAGCAGTTCTGCTTTTATTGATATTCCTCCTAGCGATCCAGATTTTGCTGTGATTCAAGCTTTAGTTAATGCTGGTTTAATTCCTGCCGATCCCAATCCTAGTAACTCTAGCCGTAGGTTTCGCGCCAATGAGCCCGTAAGTCGTGAGGTGTTACTGCAATGGAAAATACCCTTAGATCTGCGCTCCGCATTGCCAATTGCTAATTTAGAAGCTGTAAAGCAAGCATGGGGATTTCAAGATAGCGATCGCATTAATCCAATTAATTTTAAGTTTGTATTGGCAGATTATAAGTTAGGAGACTTATCAAATATTCGCCGTAGTTTTGGCTATACAACTTTATTTCAGCCCAAAAAATATGTAACCCGTGCCGAAGCCGCAGCCACCCTCTGGTATTTTGGTACCCCTGAAGATGGAGTATCTGCCCAAAATGCTTTACAACAGAATATCTTTCAAAATAATGCCTTAGAGAAAATTACACCCGAACCAACACCCAATAAACAGCCCGATCCAGTTCCATTTAAGGGGATCGAATTACCTAAGCTCAATCCAAATCCTCTAAATCCAGTTAAACCGAATAATTAAATGAATATTGGCATAAATACGGAGCAATTGTGGTTGGGTTTATCCTTGCTCTCCCTTCTAATTTGGACTGTATTGATATTTGGATGGGGAAATTTTTGGCGATGCGATCGCAAACTAGAAAGCTTAGAAGTTATTAATGATGAATCTAATCTTCCCGTATGCCCCGTATGCCCATCCTTATGCATAGTAATTCCTGCTCGAAATGAAGCCGAATTATTACCTATAACTCTGCGATCGCTTACCAATCAAACTTATCAAGGTTCTATCCAAATTATTTTAGTAGACGATCAAAGTAGTGATAATACTGCGGCGATCGCCAAACAAGTAGCAGAGAATATAATTATTATTTCTTCTAACCCATTACCAACTGGCTGGACGGGAAAGCTTTGGGCAATGGAGCAGGGAACTATCTTGGCTCAAACCTTTAACCCAGATTACATTTTATTGACCGATGCTGATATCTTTCACGATCGCCATAATCTGCAAAATCTAGTTAATAAGGCAAAAAATGAAAACCTCGATCTAACTTCGATCATGGTACGTCTGCGTTGTGAGAGTGTTTGGGAGAAGTGGTTAATTCCTGCTTTTGTCTTCTTTTTTCAAAAACTTTATCCCTTTGCATGGGTAAATAATCCCCAAAAGTCAATGGCGGCAGCAGCAGGGGGCTGTATTTTAATCAAAACTGAGGCTCTAGAACGCATTGGTGGCATTAAATCGATCCGTCAGGCTCTAATTGATGATTGCGCTTTGGCACGGGCAGTAAAATCTAGTGGCGGTAAAATCTGGTTGGGTTTGAGTGAGTTAACTTCTAGTTTGCGTCCCTACCCCAATCTTGAAACGATCTGGGACATGGTAGCGCGGACGGCTTATACGCAACTCAATTATTCACCGCTTTTGTTAGCTGGCACGATCGCAGGAATGACTATTATCTATATTTTGCCACCCGTAGGATTATTACTGGGATTAGTTTTAGGTCAGAAATTAATTGCGATCGCCTGTGGATTAGCCTTAATCCTAATGACAGTTTCTTACTTTCCCACGATCGAGTTTTATAAATGTCCGTTGTGGATGAGTTTGTGTTTGCCTGCGATCGCTTTTTTATATACACTTATGACTTTAGACTCAGCTTTAAGATACTGGCAAGGTAAAGGTGGAGCGTGGAAAGGCAGAGTTTACAAAGCTAATTCTTGACATCCTCCCACGGCTAAAGCGCGTGGGATTCCTAAGACTCACGACTTAGGT
>CAZLKI010000178.1:2512-6586 GCA_964560035.1 uncultured Synechococcus sp. | reverse complement strand
GTTTGCAGTATTAAAGCTTATTCGATTGTATATTACTGCGATCGCCTCTATCATTACTCAGAAATTTCACCGAAGCGATCCCTAAAAATCCCGCCCCGCAATGACAAAATATCAAAACACCATCATTCCTTGACATACCACCACTTTGCAAAGACAAAACCGCACAATTTTATGACTTCCGACTACTAAAAACCTCAGACCACCATCTTTATCTCATTGCCGACCACTCCGCAATGACAAACCACACCAATTCTGTGATAGACCACCACGCAAAACTCATAGACGACCATCATTCCTTGACATACCAGCACTCTGCAAAGACAAAACCGCACAATTTTGTTACAGACCCGCAGGCGGGAACGATACACCCGTGCTAAAAAACCATAGAACCGCATTATTCTGTGACTAAACCGCAGTCTGCAACCACAAAACCGCGCTATTCCCTCAGCAAACCGCAGCCGAGAATGCTAGCATAACCAAAATTAAGCTACTCTAAAGCATGAAAACCATTACTGAATACAGGCAAATTGAGTTAGACGATCGCGGTCAAGCCATAATCGAAGGCTCAACCATGAAAGTCCTCGAACTAATCATGTCTCGCATTGCCTACGGTTGGAGTGTAGAAGAAATGAGAATAAGAACATAAGAAACTCCCTTTGTTTTAAGATTAAAAGCTCTAGGGCTAAAATAAGCATTTCAGCCACTCCTCTAAATAGCTATCATCATGCCAAGAATTATCACTGTCATCTATGCTCTAAGATTGATTGGTAATAGGATTTGGAAATACAAGTTAAATTAAGGATATTGGCGCGTTTATCTTTGAGCTTGTGGCGGGTGTGGTTTTAATTCCGATTGCCTTTTTTATGGATAGCGATCGCCTAGAGACATCATTTTTAAGCTACTATTTGGCACTAGGCATCAGCTTAGTTTTGGTTATATTTTTTATCGTGGGATTGATTAAATACCGTACTACTTATACTGTAATTCAGTTATTCATAGCGATCGCCTTTCTGGTTGGTGGGTTTATCCTCCTTGGCGGCATCTAGTAAATTAATCACTTTACCTATTTAAATCATGCTATCTAGTCTCAGTCTCAAGGCTCCTGCCAAAATCAATCTATATCTGGAAATTACAGGAAACCGTCCCGATGGCTATCACGATCTAGTCATGGTGCTGCAAAGTATTGAGTTGAGCGATCGCCTCGATCTACGTATGACTGGTACCGATAAAATTCAGATTCTGTGTGCTCATCCCGAAGTGCCGACTGACGAAACTAATCTGGCATACAAAGCGGCAAAACTACTGCAGAACCTTTATCCCGATCTTGGCGGGGTGGAAATTACTATTACTAAAAATATTCCCATCGGCGCAGGATTAGCAGGTGGATCTAGTGATGCGGCAGCAGTATTAGTAGGCTTAGATCGACTGTGGAATTTAGGGCTAACTCAAGGAGAATTAGTAGAGTTTTCGGCACAACTTGGTTCGGATGTGCCTTTTTGTATTAGCGGCGGTACGGTTTTAGCGGTCGGTAGAGGAGAAGTATTATCGCCTTTACCAGCTTTGGAAAATTTGGCTTTAGTTATTTGTAAACCGCGAAACTTAGGAATTTCGACACCATGGGCATATCAAACTTTCCGATCTCAAGGATTATTAGCTACCAGTCCGAATAAAGGTAATTCCAGTCAAATGTTGGCGGCGATCGCCAGTCGGGATGAATCCAGTCATCGGCAAATAGCAAGGCTTTTATATAACGATTTAGAACGAGTGGTCTTACCTGCTCATCCTCAAATTTCTAACCTTAAAAGTAGCCTTGAAGCTCAAGAATGTTTAGGAGTTTTAATGTCGGGTTCGGGTTCGACTGTATTTGCGATCGCCCAAAATTTAGCATCAGCCCAACGTATAGCCGAGGGTATAAACCACGATGATGTAGATGTATGGGTGACAACAAGCTGTATTAGTGGTATTCAAGACTGGCAACCTGAGTTAATTAATTAGATACGCTAAAAACAAAGAAACCAAGAAATTTAACACTCCTTGATTCCTCTTAACTATTATTACTACTACTGTTTTTCTAAAAATCTACAATAATTCAATAATCATCCAGTAATCTATGTACCTTCAGTCCAAGAGTTAATGTACTCAACCTGAGCATCGGTCAGAGTATCGATCTTAATTCCCATAGCTGCTAGTTTTAGGCTGGCAATTTCTTGATCGATTTCGGTCGGTAGGGTAATGATTCCTGCTTCGAGTTTGCCTTGATTCTTAACTAGATATTCAGCTGCTAAAGCTTGGTTCGCGAAGCTCATATCCATCACACTGGCAGGATGTCCTTCGGCTGCTGCGAGATTAACTAGACGACCTTCACCCAAAACCACAACCGATTTACCAGTTTTAAGGCGATATTCTTGGGTAAAGTTACGCACAAAGCTATTACTTACAGATTGCTCTTCTAGCGATACCAAGTCAAGCTCGACATCAAAGTGACCGGAGTTAGAAACGATCGCCCCATCTTTCATCGAAGCAAAATGTTCGCCGCGAATAACGTGTTTGTTACCAGTAACGGTAATGAAAATATCACCAAGTTTGGCAGCTTCACCCATTGGCATCACGCGGAAACCATCCATCGCAGCTTCGATCGCCCGTACTGGATTAATTTCGGTCACGATTACATTTGCACCCATACCTTTAGCGCGATCGGCAACACCTTTGCCACACCAGCCATAGCCAGCGACGACAATGACTTTGCCTGCTAATAAAATATTGGTAGCGCGGATAATGCCATCAAGGGTAGATTGACCAGTACCGTAGCGGTTATCAAAGAAATGCTTAGTTTCGGCATCGTTAACGGCGATCGCAGGGAAAGTCAGCTTTCCATCTTTAAACATGGCATTAAGGCGAACAATCCCAGTAGTGGTTTCTTCAGTAGTACCGATCACTTCAGATAATAGTTCGGAGCGTCCGACTACCAAAGCTGTAGTTACATCACTGCCATCGTCAATAATAATATTGGGACGGTGATCTAGAGCAATTTGTACGTGACGGCTATAGGTTTCGTTATCTTCGCCTTTGATTGCATAGACAGGGATTCCATAATCGGCAACCAAGCAAGCTGCGACATCATCTTGAGTAGAAAGTGGGTTACTAGCAATGAGAATGGCATCGGCACCTGCGGCTTTGAGGGCGATCGCCAAGTTAGCGGTTTCAGTTGTAACGTGGCAGCAGGCGGAAATTCTAATTCCTGCTAGGGGTTTTTCAAGTTCAAAGCGATCGCGAATTTGTTTTAGTACTGGCATTTCACGACCTGCCCATTCAATGCGTTGTCTGCCCATACTAGCAAGACCAATATCTTTAATTTCGCACTTGGTTTCAGGTTTGGCTGATTGACTTAAAGTAGAACTTAATGGTGAAACTGTCATGTTTGTGTACTTAATTTATAGTCTGTGGTTATCGTCGTTACAAGCATACACGATTTAATACTTCCTAATACCTTACCGACATTACACTGCCACGCATGATATATTTTGCACTCTCAATCTCAATCGGCGTACCCACTTTAACCTTATCGCTTTCTAAAACTACACCATCATTAGTAATCCTGGCATTTGCTTGAAGGGTAATTGCAAAATCGCGGGAATAGGTTTCTTCAAGGCGAGGATCGGGCTGAGTACTAACAGTTCCATCAAATTTAGGTACGGCAATTTTAGGAATTAGCACCCTCACAGTTTTGACTGTAACTTGACCCCGTGGCTGATTGCGAATGATGATATTTGGCTTTTCCCCGACTTTAATCAAGTTATCTGGATCGAGTACAGTCAGCCCCCTGACCATAATTTCGACTTCTACTAATTTAGTTTCAGCATTATTGATCTGGGCGATCGAGGTGCCAGTATTTGAAGGGACAAGGAGTAAGCCAATTAGAGTTAACGACACGATCGCGATCGCTCCCACATCTAAAATACTAATCTTGCCAAATAGTCGCCCTTGTCGATCTAAAATTGCCATATTAAAAAGCCGTATGCAAAAGTAAGTGTTAAAAACTTCAAGATTATACTCTCTTGATGGCGATCGTTGAAT
>CAZLKI010000178.1:0-2412 GCA_964560035.1 uncultured Synechococcus sp. | reverse complement strand
TAACCCACAACGAAATAACTTAAAATAAACATAAGAAACAAGCTTGTTGTTTTAGTCAAGCTTCTTTATACTATTTACCTTATAAAACCCAGTAAAAATCATGACCTCAACGGTACAGACATTAGTCAACCAACCTTATAAATATGGATTTGTTACTTCTATTGAGTCTGATACCATTCCCAGAGGTCTGAGTGAAGATGTCGTTAGAATGATTTCCGCAAAAAAGGAAGAGCCAGAATTTATGCTGGAGTTTAGGCTGAGAGCATATCGCCAGTGGTTAAAAATGCCCGCTCCCCATTGGGCGAATGTAGATTTTCCTAAAATTAACTATCAAGATATCGTCTATTATTCGGCACCCAAGCGATCGCAAAAAAAGCAAAGCCTTGATGAAGTTGACCCTGAACTTCTGAAAACCTTCGACAAGTTAGGTATTTCACTTAACGAGCAAAAAAGGCTTTCTAATGTGGCTGTTGATGTAATTTTTGATAGCGTTTCGATCGCCACAACATTTAAAAAAGACTTAGCAAAAGTGGGTGTAATCTTCTGCTCGATCTCGGAAGCAATGCACGATTATCCCGAATTAGTTAAAAAGTATATGGGTTCGGTGATTCCCATTGCTGATAATTATTTTGCCGCCTTAAACTCTGCCGTATTTACGGATGGCTCCTTCTGTTATATTCCCAAAGGCGTGCGCTGCCCAATGGATTTATCGACTTATTTTCGGATTAATAACGGTGATTCGGGACAGTTTGAACGTACTTTAATTGTGGCGGAAGAAGGAAGCTATGTCAGTTATTTGGAAGGCTGTACTGCTCCTGCTTTTGATACAAATCAACTCCATGCGGCAGTGGTAGAGCTTGTGGCGATGGATAATGCCGAAATTAAATACTCTACCGTCCAAAATTGGTATGCAGGCGATAAAAATGGTAAAGGTGGAATTTATAACTTTGTGACCAAACGGGGAATATGCCAAGGCGTAAACTCTAAAATCTCTTGGACTCAGGTTGAAACTGGTTCGGCGATTACGTGGAAATATCCCAGTTGTGTTTTAGTTGGCGATAATTCTGTCGGTGAATTTTACTCCGTGGCATTAACCAATAACAAGCAACAGGCAGACACAGGCACAAAAATGGTGCATATTGGCAAAAATACCCGCAGCAAGATTATTTCTAAAGGTATATCGGCAGGCAATTCGCAAAACAGCTATCGTGGCTTAGTCAAGATTGGTTCCAAGGCAACAGGTGCCAGAAACTACTCTCAATGCGACTCGATGCTAATTGGTAGCGATTCACAGGCAAATACTTTCCCGTATATCGAGGTGCAAAATAATACTGCTAAAGTCGAGCATGAAGCCTCCACCTCTAAAATTGGCGAAGAACAGTTATTTTTCTTTGCCCAACGGGGAATTGCCGCCGAAGATGCGGTATCCATGATTATCAGTGGATTTTGTAGGGATGTATTTAACGCTCTCCCGATGGAATTTGCGGTCGAAGCTGATAAGTTGTTGGCTCTCAAACTTGAAGGCAGTGTTGGTTAGAAGTAGATTAAAAATGCACTAAATTAAAACGCTATCAAAGACTTTTCCATCAGTAGCGATCGCCTTAACTTGAAGTTTATTGCTTACTTCTACTACAACAAAACTTAACTCGGCGGCTGAGTAAGCGGTAAAGTCAGATTTGCCAACGGGTCTGGTATTTGCTCCTCCGCCATGCACTATATAGGTCGTACCATTCATAACTAGCGATCGCTCGTAATTGTGATCGTGTCCGCACATATAGAGACTAACTTTATGCTTGGCAAAAATCACGGGTAAGTTCTCCATCAAAACTTTAGTGCTACCATGCATTCCCGATGAAAATACAGGATGATGCCCAAATACAACTTTCCAAGTAGATTTACTTTCGGATAGCGATTTTTCTAACCATTCAAGTTGTTTTATCCAATTGCTTTCATTACTAAAATTAGTATCTAAGCCCCAAAATTGCACTTGATTTTGTCGAAACGTATAGTAGCGATCTGCCATGTTAAAAGGCTTATACTTCACCTCGTCCATGCCATTATTGGTAATCACATCATGGTTGCCCAGAACTGCATGAAACTTTACTCCCTGCTGTAACAAAGCTGCATAGGGTTTTTCAAAGACCTCTTGGATTTTCTCAATTTCACCAATACCGTAAATATTATCCCCAGCTAAAAGCACCATTGAATAAGGGCTCTGTTTATAGTAATCGCTCATGGCATTAGCAACAGCATACTGTCCTGTATTTCCCATGCCTGTATCGGCAACAGCAGCAAATTGCCAACTTGTGCTTGGGGTCTGGGCAACTAACCGTAAACCCAAACTGGCTATGAGCCCCGATCCGCATAAACTAAATAGAACTTGACGGCGTGTAATATTCATAGATAATTCAA
>CAZLKI010000177.1:0-6591 GCA_964560035.1 uncultured Synechococcus sp. | reverse complement strand
GCGCATGACAGGGTGTAACATCATCGGCATATAATCTCATAATTTGCTTACCCAACAGCTTTATAGATTTACCCGTAGTTTTATCAGTACCTTAGTCCCTAAAGCGATCGCATCCCACTAAGCCTTCAATACAATTAAGCATAATTTTAACTTTGAAGTTTTTGGTTTCTAATGTTTCCGCATGTGCTACTCCCGACAACAACATCATTACTAACTCACTTTACGCGGAAGAGTTTAAGACCCTCACCCTAGCCCTCTCCCAAAACGGAAGAGGGAACAAGAAAAACCTGTATTACTCCCCTTCTCTCCACTTGGGAGAAGGGGTTGGGGGATAGTTGACTTCTGCGTAACATCATTACTAAGAAGGTTGTGAAAATTCTCTTCATGATTTTTGATTGTTTATGGAAATTTAGTTTTTAGATCTTTGTTTTGGGACTTTTTAGAAGCTTCGTGGCGTAATGCTTACTGTAGGCGATCGCTATCAAATCATAAATTTTGAAAATTTCAACTAATCTTTAGTAGAACTTCATACTAGAAATCAAAAGAAATGATAACTTGGCACTAATCTTGGCAATAATAAAGTCCACATAATGTTCACATATTACCTTGAGCCATAATGTCACCAAATTACGTCGAAGAGTCTATTTGTCACGCTCAATCAATTTGCAATTAGCTTAAAACTTTAAAACTATGAAACAGATTACCTCTGAGCCATACAAAGCCGTGCCTGAATCAGTAGCGATCGATCCAAGATTATCCTTTCGTCCGCCGATGGCAAGTTTATTTTTGTTGGCGATCGTGGTTTTATGTGGCGGCATAGTAGCAGCATGGTTTGGGAGCAAAGGTTCAATTCATATGATTATGGAGCAGATGCAGTTACTGCCAACGAGCCGTCCATCTTGGCTAGAGTTACCTATGGCTGCGATCCAAACTTTAACTAGACCAGTTGTAGCTTTACCTTTGACTGTTTTTATTGCGGCTTTTAGTATCACCAAGATTTCGCCTCAGCCCCAAGTCTGGTCGAGATTTATAGTCGTGGCGATGTTACTGATTCTGACATTTCGGTATGTGATTTGGCGATCGCTTACTACAATTAATACCGCAGATTTTATCAATGGCTTTTTTAGTATTGGCTTATTCAGTTTAGAAATGCTGACAATTTTTAATGGCGTGTTGCAATTATTTTTATTAATTCGCACCAAAGACCGCCGCAGCCAAGCCGATCTGATGGCTCAAGCCGTTGAGAGTAGAGAGTTTTACCCAAGTGTTGATATCTTAATCCCCACCTATAACGAACCCGAATTTATTCTACGGCGCACGATTATTGGCTGTCAGGCTTTGGATTACGATCGCAAAAAAATCTACCTGCTTGACGACACGCGCCGACCTGAAATGAAAGCCTTAGCAATAGAATTGGGATGTGAATATATAGCCCGCCTTACTAACGAACACGCTAAAGCAGGAAACTTAAACCATGCGATCGCTCATATTAACGGCGAACTGATTGTCTGTTTTGATGCTGATTTTATTCCTACTCGTAATTTTTTAACCCGCACTGTGGGATTTTTTCAAGATCGAAATACAGCCTTAGTCCAAACCCCGCAAAGTTTCTATAGCGTCGATCCCATTGCTCGCAATTTAGGCTTGGAGAATATTCTAGTACCCGAACAAGAAGCATTTTATCGCCAGATTCAGCCCGTGCGGGATGGTACCGATAGTGTCGTGTGTGCGGGGACTTCCTTTGTGATGCGGCGGCAAGCTTTACAAAGTGCCAGTGGCGGATTTGTCACCAGTTCTCTCAGCGAAGACTACTTTACTGCTGTCAGTCTTTCGGGCAAAGGATACCGCCTTATTTACTTAGATGAAAAACTGAGTGCAGGTGCAGCCCCCGACAATATGAGCGACCAAGCAACCCAAAGACTGCGCTGGGCACAGGGTACACTTCAAGCATTTTTTATTAAGGAAAATCCTCTGACGATCGCGGGCTTGCGTCCATTACAACGTATATCTCACCTGACGGGTATTTTACATTGGTTTACAAGTTTGTCACGGGTGGGATTTTTATTGATTCCTTTAGCTACAGCATTTTTAGCGGTGATTCCAGTCCGCGCAACTACCGATGATATTTTGCTTTATTTCCTGCCCCAATATCTGGTGAATTTAGCCGTATTTGCGTGGTTGAGTAATTACAGTCGCTCGGCATTTCTATCCGATATTTACGACGTAGTTCTATGTTTTCCCTTGGCGGCTACGGTCTTGCAAACTATGCTCCATCCCTTTTCTAAGGGGTTTAAGGTCACGCCCAAAGGTACTAACCGCGATCGCCCTAATTTTAACTGGGCTTTGGCATCGCCATTAATTATTGTGTTTACGTTAACGGCTGTAAGTTTGTGGATTAATTTAGCCAACTGCATCATCCAGCTAGGTAATTATGAGGTTGTAGATGCTACTAAGGGTTTGAATCTGGGTTGGTTTTGGAGTGCTTATAACCTTCTGCTGCTAGGGATTGCGTTATTAGTGATGCTAGATTTACCTAAAACTAACCTGTACGAATGGTTCGATCTGCGGCGAGTCGTTAAAATCATAGTGGGCGATCGGATTTTTTGGGGCACAACATCGATTATTTCCGAAGTCGGAGCACAAATTGTTTTAACCCAAGGTGGAATTGAAGGCATTGAGGGTGACGCGATCGCTTTAGAAATTATGGAAGAAAACTTATCACTTAAAGGATTTGTTCATAGCACCAAGTTTGAACTAGGATTTCCGGTAATTACGGTCATGTTCGATCGAGTAACTCTCATTCAACATCGGTGCCTAGTCGAAATACTATTTTGTCGTCCCGGACAATGGAAACGCCAGAACAATCCCGGAGAAATTACCTCTTTATGGCTGTTATTTCGCAGTATTCTTAAGCCCAAAGCAATATTTGGTAAAAAAAACGAACTCAGTGCTGTCTCTATTTGTCAGATCTAGTCCCAGATTCAGACTTGGCTTTCTTTAACACTCCCACCGCTAAATCCGCAACTTACTCCCTTGCCGCCGTAGAAATAAACAAAGCTGCGCCCTCGCACATCCAAAAGACTAATCTTTATCTGGGTCTTTATCTGGGAAGAGAGTAAGTCTTAGGAATTCCACGCTTTAGCGATCCGAGGATAGCGAATTTAAAAATTAATCTTAAAAAATTAATCAAAAGCTTTAGTTAAAATTTGTTGCTCCTCTTGAGATTGAATCTGAGAACTATATTCGGTCAAAATTAATGGTAAAGATTGGGCTATTTGGCTGTTGTGACTCAAACCTGCTTGAATTAAACCTTGAAACAAAGGATGAGGTTTACTAGGGCGCGACTGAAATTCTGGGTGAAACTGCACCGCAATAAAGTATGGATGAATTAGATCTGGTAGCTCGATCATTTCCACCAACCTCCCATCAGGCGAAGTACCACTAATCGCATATCCTGATTCTAAAAATAAATTTCGATAGGCATTATTAAACTCATAGCGATGGCGATGCCGCTCGTAGATCACCGATTCACCATAAAGACGCTGCGCCAAAGTATCAGCCACAACCCGACACGCATAAAGCCCCAGTCTCATCGTTCCGCCTAAATCGATAATGTCATGCTGCTCTGGTAAGAGATGGATAACTTGATTGGGAGAATTATCGTCAAATTCTGAGCTATGGGCAGCCTCTAACTTGGCAATATTTCTAGCCCATTCAATTACGGCACATTGCATTCCCAAGCACAACCCCAAGAATGGTACCTTATGCTCGCGCGCATACTGAACTGCGGCAATTTTGCCATTTACACCCCTCACCCCAAACCCACCGGGGACAACGATCGCACTTATATCTTTTAAAAATTTCTCAGCCCCAAAGGTTTCAATATCTTCAGCGTTAATCCAATGAATTTTGACCGAACAATTAATGGCAGCAGCTCCATGTTTTAAAGCTTCAACTACTGATAGATAAGCATCATTCAGCCGTACATACTTACCTACGATCGCCACATTAATGCAATGCTCCGACCGATATAACCTTTCCACCAGTGTCTGCCAACTGCGTAGATCTGGATTACGTTGCTCTAATTTTAATAGGCTCAAAACCTGTTCTGCCAAACCTTCTCGTTCTAGAACCAATGGCACTTCATAGATTGTTTTTACATCGACACAGGTAATCACACATTCAGTCACCACATTACAAAATTCGGCAACTTTATCTTTAATACCCTGTGGAATTGGGCGATCGCTGCGACAAACTAAAATATCTGGCTGAATCCCAATCGAACGTAACTCCTTAACCGAATGCTGAGTGGGCTTAGTTTTCATTTCTCCTGCGGCGGGAATCCAAGGCATGAGCGTCACGTGCATATACACGACGTTGTTGCGACCTACATCCTTGCGAAACTGTCTAATTGCTTCTACAAACGGTAAAGATTCAATATCCCCAACTGTCCCGCCAATCTCCGTAATTACCACATCAGGATTGGTATTAATGGCAACCCGCTTAATCCGTTCTTTAATTTCATTGGTAATATGCGGAATTACTTGAACTGTGCCGCCTTCGTAGTCTCCCCTCCGCTCTTTATTAATTACAGCTTGGTAGATTGCCCCAGTCGTGACATTGTTAAGCTTGGACATGGATGTATCCGTAAAGCGTTCGTAATGCCCCAAATCTAAATCGGTCTCTGCCCCATCGCTGGTGACAAATACTTCCCCATGCTGAAATGGGCTCATAGTACCGGGGTCAACATTAATATAAGGATCGAGTTTTAGGATGGATACAGAATAATCTCTAGACTTTAGTAACCGCCCCAGACTGGCAGCCACAATACCTTTACCAATACTAGAAACAACTCCACCTGTCACAAAGATAAATTTAGTCATAGAGTAAAGTTGGTTTCTAGTTTTTAATGATAATAACTAGGTAATTATATCCAACTCGCAGAACATAATCGACTATAAAAATGGGAAAAGTTAGCCGATTCCACTGTTAATAATAGTAAGCAGGTAATTCAAAGAAAAGTTAATACCTGTTTTTACTCGAAATACTAAAAACCAAAATAGGGAACCTAGCCCAGCGACACTTTTTTGTTATCAGTTTACTTATGCTCAACCACTTAAGCGTCAAGGAATCTCTGCTTTTCAAGCTATCATCAATACTTTTTCTCTGATTTTCTCCTTCTCTCTTTTTACCGCCTAATCCAGTAATTCATAGTATTTAAATATGTATAAGTTTGTAAAATCTAATGATAGTAAATACTGCTCAAAATTTTTTGATGATAGAGTTAGAGGCTAACTAAATGGTTACTTCTGTTTCATAGTATCTGTTAAAGCATAAGTTTTAGCTTGATCAAATTGGGGTTAGTAGTAACACATCCCTTGATAGAGAGAAGATAGAGAAAACTGCGTTTTTTATAGTAACTGCCGTAAACAGAAATGAGCATACTTTGGTTAGGGTAACTGGGGGAATTAATATTATGAAAAATAATGGAGATGATACCATCGATCAAAGTGTTCGTAACTCTGCCAAGAGTCAATTAGAGGTAGCGTCTATGTCTGGGGGGAATCTTGTGAATTTCTCTAGAGATAGGCTTAAATGGTCATTCTATTTTACTCAGGGTAAATTGATATATGCAACTAATTCTCTTAAGAGTTTTGAGCGGCTAGAGGGACAGTTGCGGCGTGTGAGTAAAGAAGTTCCTTCCTTAAATGAGAAAGTGCGATCGCAACTGCGACTAATGTTTGATGAAACCGAAGATTCTTCAATGGAAGTGCCAACGGAGTATAAGGCTCTAACTTGGTTAGTGAACGAAGGTCAATTATCTAAGGAATTTGCAATTAAAGTTTTAGTGCGATTGACACAGGAGGTGTTAGAAGCGTTTATCGCCCTTCCTGATGGTAATTTTCAGATCGAAAGTAGTATGCGATCGCTGCCAGATATTACCTGCGCCTTTGATTTGAGTAAGCTTCTAGAAGTTGTTTCAAAGCGTTTGCAATCGTGGCATGATCTCGGACCCACTTTCTTTTCACCCTATCAAAGTCCATATCTTGTGAGTCAAACCTTGGCAGAAAAGCGGCTACCTGTTGAAACAGTGAAAAGCTTGAGTCGAATCCTTAGAGGGTATAATCTGCGGCAGCTAGGGGCAATGATGGGTCGAGATGAATTAACCGTTGCCAAGCAGTTTTTACCTTTAGTACAGGATGGGGCAATTTTACTGCGAGATCCGATCGCACCTTTCGATCTATTACCTCGGTTCTTCCGACTCGATCCAGAAGAAGAAGCTAAGAATTTTGTGCAGTTATCGGAAAGCTTTGAGGAAATAGAAGCGAATGCCGATAACCCTGAAACCGATCCAACGTTTACCAGTATTACCCAACTCCAGAGCAAAAAGTCGGTAAAAACTTGGAAAATCGCCTGTATTGATGACAGTCAAGCAATGTTAAATGAGATTGAGCGACTGCTAGATTCTCAAGAGTATAAGGTTTCACTAATCAATGACTCCTTGAAAGCTTTAATGAAACTTGCATCAATTCGCCCCGATTTAATCTTGCTTGATGTGGGAATGCCCAATGTCGATGGTTATCAACTTTG
>CAZLKI010000176.1:5063-6594 GCA_964560035.1 uncultured Synechococcus sp. | reverse complement strand
TTAAAAATAGCACTTAAAATGCACTTAGCTCCTGTATCCTTAGCCTCACCAGAGATAGAATTGTGATATTACTAAAGCTATATCAATAAGCTATATTACTAAACTATGCACACTGAATATGCTCAACGTCGCCAGCGTCTAATGGCAAAGATCGGTTCGGGTGTGGCGGTTTTTTGCAGTGCGCCTCCTGCGGTTAATCATGCCGATGTTGAGTATAACTATCGCCAAGACAGTGACTTTTATTACCTTACAGGCTTTACCGAACCCGATGCTGTTGCCGTATTTGTGCCCAATCATGAAGAGCATAAGTTTATTTTGTTTGTCCGTCCACGCAATCCCAAAGTTGAAGTCTGGACGGGTTATAGGGCAGGTATAGAAGGCGCAAAGGAAAAATATGGGGCTGATATTGCCTATGATATTAGCGAACTCGACCAGAAACTATCTCAATATCTCGAAAAATCCGATCCGCTTTACTACTCTTTTGGACGCGATCGCGATTTGAACGCCAAAATTATTCAACATTTTCAAAAATTACTTTACAGCTATCCCAAACGCGGCACGGGTCCTACGGCGATCGCCGATGCTAAATTACTTCTGGCTCAACTACGGCTATACAAAAGTAGCTACGAGCTTGAAAAAATGCGTAAGGCAATAGAAATTTCAGTCGAGGCACACAATCAAGCTTTTCAAACCGCCCGTCCCCAAAGTTTTGAATACGAAATTCAGGCACAAATCGAACATCACTTTCGCAAATCTGGGGCAATGGGTGTAGCCTATCCTTCAATTGTGGCATCGGGAGCTAACTCTTGTGTTTTGCACTATGTCGATAATAACGCTCAAATGCAGGATGGAGACTTGCTATTGATAGATGCGGGCTGCTGCTATGACTACTACAATGCTGATATTACCCGCACTTTTCCTGTAGGTGGTAAATTTACGACTGAGCAAAAAATTATTTATGAGTTGGTTTTAGAGGCACAATTAGCCGCGATCGCCGAGGTCAAACCCAATCATGCTTACAATCACAGTTTTGATGTTGCCGTCAAAATTATTACTCAAGGACTACTGGATTTGGGGATATTAAGCGGTGAATTGGATAAATTAATCGAAGAAAAAAAATACAAACCTTTCTTTATGCATGGAATCGGTCACTGGTTGGGCATGGATGTGCATGATAGTGGAATATACAAGCTAGGCGAAACTTGGCAAAATATGGAAACAGATATGATTATCACGATGGAACCCGGAATCTACATAGCTCCTGATGCTAAACCCGAAGAAGGACAACCCGAAATCGCCGATCGCTGGAAAGGAATTGGTGTTCGCATTGAAGATGATGTCTTAGTTACAGCAACTGGTAATGAAGTCCTGACCAGAGAAGTACCTAAATCTGTCGCAGCAATGGAAAAATGAAAGCTCCCCTCCCCTCAAATGAATCCCAACGATTAGAAGCACTGGCGCGGTACAAGATTCTGGATACGGAGGCTGAAGAAACCTACGATCAGATTACCAAACTTGCCTCTAGTATTTG
>CAZLKI010000176.1:0-4963 GCA_964560035.1 uncultured Synechococcus sp. | reverse complement strand
TAACTCCCGATAACTTGGTACTTGGGACTCTGTGTGTGATCGATCGCATTCCTCGGCAACTCACACCCGACCAGATCGAAGCTTTAAGAGTCCTCAGTTACCAAGTAAGTACCCAGTTTGAGCTCCGCTTAAAATTACTGGAATTAAGTCGGCGTGATGCCATTTTAGCAGCGGTCAATATTTCTGCCGAGCTATTTTTAGAAACTCCAAAGTGGCATTTAATCGCTAATTGCGCCTTAAAAAAACTCGCGATCGCCTCCCGTGCCAGCCGTGCCTATATCTTTGAAATTTTGGATGATTTTCCAAATGAACTTGCAGATGACCAAAAATGTGGCAACCAACGATGTGTAAATTTATCCCATGAATGGAGCGATGTTGGAGTTACTTCTCGACTCGGACAATCAAACTGGCAAAATCGATGTTTTACTCAAACTTGGGAAGATTTATTCAATCGAAATCAAGTAGTGCATAGTTTAGTATCTTGCTTCGATCTTGGCGAAAATCTAATTGCTGCGGACGCAAAATCTTTCATTCTCGTCCCGATTATCGTAGGAAATAACAGATGGGGAATTATTGGTTTTGACGATTGTATAACTGAGAGAGAATGGTCAAATGCCGAGATTGATGCCCTGATGACATCCGCTAAAATTATCGGTGCGGCGATCGTGCGTCAAAAATCCGAACAAGAATTACGTTTGAGTGAAGAGAAATTCCGATCGCTTGTCTCCAACATTCCGGGCGTTATCTATCGTTTTCAACCCGATTCCGATCTCACTGTAGATTTTATTAGTAATAATATTTCCGAGCTTACAGGCTATCCCCTAGACTCAGAAATCCATCAACACCGCCAAAAATTTACTCAATTAATTTACACCGAAGACCGCGAATTAGTCTCTAGAGCTATAGAGCAGGCGATCGCTACCAAGCAACCGTATTTTATCGAATATCGCCTTATTAATGCCAGTGGTAACTTAGTCTGGATCGGCGATCGCGGCACATTTAATACCCATGACAATTTAGCTTGGTGCGATGGCGTGCTATTTGACATTACCGATCGCAAACAAATTGAATCGACCTTACTACATTCCAATCTGCAATTAGTTGAGGCAAAACACCAAGCCGAGAGTGCTACAGCAACTAAAAGTGAATTTTTGGCAACCATCAGTCACGAAATCCGTACTCCCATGAATGGCGTAATTGGCATGACCGAACTGCTCCAATCCACTCCTCTCAACTCCGAACAAACAGAATTTATTGAAATCATTTCCTCCTGCGGACAGAGCCTTCTATCTCTTATTAATGAAATCTTAGATTTTTCTAAACTAGAAGCGGGAGAAGTAGAATTGGAAGTTTCTGATTTTGACCTAAGAACCTGTGTCGAACAAGTTGGGGAACTATTAGCCGTTCAAGCTCAAGTAAAAAATATCGAATTGACTACGGTAATCTATAAAGATGTCCCTCTAAAACTGCGGGGCGATCGCAATCGATTACAGCGCATATTGATAAATCTTGTCGGTAATGCCATTAAATTTACCTCTCAAGGCGAAGCGAGCGTGACCGTAACCCTTGATTCTGAGACGTTTGGTACCGTTAAAGTTTTGTTTTCAGTCGTAGATACAGGCATCGGAATTCCCTTAAATGCTCGTGCTAAGCTATTTCAACCTTTTACCCAAGTTGATGCTTCCACTACCCGTAACTATGGTGGTACAGGTTTAGGATTAGCAATTTGTAAGCAGTTAGTAACGATAATGGGAGGCGAAATTGACTTTGATAGTGAAGAAGGAAAAGGTACAACTTTCTCATTTACCGCCGAATTTATAAAGCAGCATGGAATCTCTCAAGATGAATCACCTGCCGAATTAGATGGATTAAAAATTTTAGTTGTAGATGATAACGATACCAGTAGAAGAAATCTGTGTAGATTGGCAACGAGTTGGCAGATTCATTGTCAAGCTGTAGCTAGTGGCAGTGAGGCATTGAACGCGCTCAGTCAAGCGCCCTTTGATTTAGTGATTACCGATATGCAGATGCCTGAAATGGACGGTAAAACCTTGGGAGGAATAATTAAAGCGAATCCGCAAACCAGCTATATTCCCTTGGTAATGATGACTTCGGTCGATCAATTTGATATCCGTGCCGCCGCTTTGGAAAGTGAATTTACCGATTGTCTGATCAAACCAGTTAAGCAGTCACGATTTTTAGAGGTTTTAAGCAACTTAGTTACCCTTACCAAAACCCCCTCTTCTAAACCCGATCGGATTAACCTCGATCCAGTCGAGCAAGAGCCAACTTTAGACCAGATTACCAACACGAAAATTTTGATTGCAGAAGATAATCTAGTTAATCAAAAAGTAGCAATGCGTCAACTCCAAAATCTCGGATACAGGGCGGAAATTGCCAATAACGGACAAGAGGTTTTGGATAAGTTAAATCATAACTTAAATCACAACTACGACATTATTTTTATGGATTGCCAGATGCCAGTTTTAGATGGTTATTTGACCAGTCAAAGAATTCGCGAGTTTGAATCTCAGAAAATGTATGGCGATCGCCCGCCCGTTGTCATAATTGCCATGACCGCCAATGCCATGCCCTCAGATCGCGATCGCTGTTTAGTCGCAGGAATGAATGATTATTTGAGCAAGCCTGTAACTAAAGATAATCTGCGTAAAATCCTGAACTTGTGGAACCCTAAATTGTCAAATTCTATTTCTCTTTCGGCAAAACCTAAAACCTAATCCTTATATCCGACTTAAATTATTTGGATTTAGAATATTTAGACTTAAATTATTTACCCAAGTATTTGAGCCGCAGTAATGCAGAACCCTGCGATCAAAATCACTTCAACTCCAGAACAAAATAGAGGTCCTGCAACTTTTTGGGGAATTGCCCCACCAATAAACATGATCGTGCTGCTAACGAATAGCCAAGGATAGCTTAATTGCAGCCAAATTGTTTCACCCAAAACTCCTACGACAATCGTGGTCAGAATAGAAGCAATAGGAAGGCATTTATAGGCACTATTGGTGTAGCGTAAGGTTGATTTAGTCCATACAGGCGTAGGCTTAAATTCTTTGTAATAGGTAACAATTTCGAGCGCGATCAAACCGATTGTTATAAACCAAATTACCCTTAAAGCGATCGGATTTAATGCCCACTCCAAACCAGCTTGGCGACACAAACTATAAGCTGCAACCACGGAAAGGGGAGTTAAAAGTACATGACCAACAAAACGAGGATGACTAAGCCATAATAGAGCTTTGCCCTCCCCTATCCACCGCCCGATACTTACAATTAGGTTGTCATAGAAAATAGCCGTAATAATTACAAGCAAAACAACTAACCCTAGCTTATGAGACTGCTGATACAGCAAAAAAGCCCAGCTAAAGAGAACTAGATGGCATAAAGTAAAAACTGGGTAAAGAATTGATGCCATATTAATTGCTAAGTTTTATTAAATTAGGAAACTATTGTTTTATACCTTTGAATTTCTTTTTAAGCAATAGCAACGAATACAAAAAAAATAAACTTCATCTTTCCTTCATACTCCTCATATTGTTGAGAGTTTTGAGTCGTAATATTTATTTTTTAATTTGAAAGGTTAATAAGGTCAATTTTGCATTACCAATCGTTGCTTTTTAATAAATTTCTTAACTATTCCGAATTGCCGAGAATTGCCACCTAAAATTCCAAACAAATCTAAAACAAATCTAAAAAAATAAATGGTGGTAAATTCACAAATTAATTGCAATCTCAAGAAATAAACGCTATATTATATTTGTGTGAGGAAACAGTAAAGAGGAGCCAAAGCGAAACACGGAAAGCTACTGGCTCCTTTTTATTAAGAATTTTTTGAATCGAAATATTTGCTATAACCCTACCTTAACTCTATGCCTAGATATACAGGAATTTCTAGCGAAGCCTTCAAGCATCCCCTCGATCGCCAAGCCGAACAATCATTACGAAGCGTTCCGGGATTCGATCTGGTGGCATCAAAATTTATTGAATTTCTCTACGAGCGTCCGCAGCTAATTTATCATACGGGCAATAGCATTCAAGTTGGAGCTAGGCAGTATTCCACTCTTTACGGCATATTTCGGGAAACTGTTAAGGATTTAGATGTATTTCCAGAGCCGATTTTATTTGTCTCGCAAAATCCTGTTGCGAATGCGTATTCGATGGGACAAGAGCATCCATATATTGTCGTTAATTCAGGATTGTTGGATCTTTTATCTGAGAGTGAACTTCGAGTGGCGATCGCCCATGAATTAGGACATATTAAATGTGGGCATACTATTCTCAGCCAGATGGCAATGTGGGCGATGAGTGTAGCGTCTGCTATTAGTGAAATGACTTTTGGTTTGGGTAGTATCGTGAGCAGTGGTTTGATCTATGCTTTTTATGAGTGGCGGCGTAAGGCTGAACTTTCCTGCGATCGCGCGGCATTACTGGCAACCGATGACCTTGATTTAGTCATGACCTGTATGATGAATATCTCTGGCGGTAGTAAGGCGTATGCTAACGAACTGAGCTTACCTGAATTTATCCGTCAATCACAGTCATACCAAGAACTCGATCGCGAAAATCTCAACCAAGCTTATAAATTTTTACTCTATAACGGTGGCATGAATTCGGGCGCAATGATGAGTCATCCTTTCCCAGTCGATCGCATTCATTATCTCCAAGAATGGGCTAAATCCGAAGAATATCGTCAAATTAAGTTAGGTAATTATAAATATTCAAATTCATCAGGTGCGGTGGATATCGAGAGCCCAAAAACGGAAGCAGATAGATTGCGGAAAGAAATTGCAGAACTCCAAAATAAAATTAATAACTTACAAAAATAGTTAATCCCAATAGACACTAATAGATCCAATCGATCCTACGGCGATCGCAATATCGAAACTCATTATAAGAATCGCCGTAAAACCCAACGGTTTTAACCGTGGGATATAAGGCGGTG
>CAZLKI010000175.1:0-6604 GCA_964560035.1 uncultured Synechococcus sp. | reverse complement strand
CTTTCAGGTGAAGATGTGCTGCCAGAATTTATTTTAAGCCTTGAAGCAATTTGGTGAATTAGTGAATTAAGTGAATTAATTGGTCAAATTCAATGAAATTTTCGACACTTTATTCTTGCTCTGAAGACTAGCCACAAATCAGTATGATTAGAATTAGCATATCTTTTTAGACTCAATATTAGGTATGCTGCTCAGTTCTTCAATAAGTTCCCAGTCCATAATAAAATGACTACACAAACATGGTCGGTTTTGCTTCAGCAATTAATTAATGGGCGATCGCTCTCAGCAGATCAAGCGCAAACTTTAATGGCGGGATGGTTGGCAGAAGAGATTTTACCCGAACTTTCAGGTGCAATTTTAGCCGCTTGGCAATGTAAAGGCGTGGATGCAGTTGAATTAGCCGCGATCGCTAGAGTCTTGCAGGCATCATCTGTAGGCACATCTTTTAGATCGGATAGATCGGATTTATCTACTCCCTTACTAGATACCTGTGGCACGGGCGGGGATGGTGCGAATACATTTAATATTTCTACGGCGGTGGCTTTTGTGGCGGCGGCGACAGGGGTTAAGGTGGCAAAACATGGAAATAGGGCAGTATCGAGTCGTTCTGGCTCGGCGGATGTTCTAGAGGCTTTGGGTATTAATTTGAGTGCCCCAACCGAAAAAATTCACGAGGCGATCGCGGAAGTTGGCATCACTTTTTTATTCGCCCCCCATTGGCATCCTGCGATGAAAGCTGTAGCACCAATTCGCAAAAGTCTTGGCATTAGAACCATATTTAACCTAATCGGACCTTTAGTAAATCCTTTACTGCCTACTGCTCAGATTTTAGGAGTATATGACCGCAGTTTGATTAAAACCGTAGCTGATGCTTTGAAAATTTTGGGGCGATCGCGTGCCGTGGTTTTGCATAGCCGTGAAGGAATAGATGAGGCGGGTTTAGCAGATATTACCGATTTAGCTTTTTTGCGGAGTGATGGCGAAGTCACAATTGAAACCATTAACCCTCAAGAGTTGGGATTGGCTTTTGCTCCTCTCAGCGATCTTAAAGGCGGAACTGTAAGCGAAAATGCCGAAATCTTAAAAAATGTCCTCCAAGGACAAGGCACGATCGCCCAGAGAAATTGTTTGGCATTAAATAGTGGTATTGCTCTACGAGTGGCGGGGATGTGCGATCGCTGGGATCGAGGCATTAATCTGGCATTAACAGTAATTGATAGCGGGGCAGGATGGCAGAAATTAGAAAAATTATGTTCGTTTCTTAAATAGCTGCGCGAACAGATAGTAAATCCTCGACCCACTCCTCAATCGCAATCCATATCTTCTCACCATCAAGGGACTCATTATGTCCTTTACCTTCTACCAGAATGATTTGTTTGGGAGAGTTTAAAGCCTCGAATATCTGTTGTGAATGTTCGGGTCGAGTATCGCGATCTTCAGCCCCATGAATTAATAAAACCGATGCCCTAATGCCCTTTGCAGCTTTGACGGGACTGACTTCATCAGTAATAAACCCACTTTTAGCTTCGGCAACCTTAAATCCTTTTCTGAGAAAATCATCACTTAAAATCTCTGGAGCGCGATCGCGGACAACCGTTCTTAAATCTGAAAAAGATTCGGCTGCCATGATGCCTAAAACTCTCGAATCATTCTCTGCGGCTTGAAGCTCTAGGGCTTGAAGTGCGACGGCGGCTCCCATCGAATTTCCCATTAAGATAATTGGATAATCTCTAACTGAACTTATGACAACGCGCAGGTCTTCTTTCTCAAAATAACCATAGGTACAATTCTCTCCATCCGATTCACCGTGAGCGCGACTATCATAGGCAATAACATTAAAACCCCTAGCGGTAAACCTTTCTAAAGCACCAATTCCAGCCAAGCGATTATCAGCTACACCATGCAAATAGATAATTGTGCCTTTCGGTTTTGGTTCTGGTGAATCTAATCCATTATTAAACTGATTTTTAGCTTGACATTCCCATCCCTTCAGGATTTGGATCTTGTTTTTTACTCCATCCTTAACTTTAAAAGTGACATCTTTATAACCATCAGGACGAGGGATATCGATGGGAACGCGCATAGGGTGTAAAAGGGAATTAGCAGCAATAGTAAGAGATAGGCTCCAGAGGATTGAAGCAGCGATCGCCAGAATCACAATACTAATTAAAGCTACTTTCAAGTTCATAACGATAATCATTAAACTATCTATTCCGAGTTTTGCCCTGCATGATAAGAACTTCTTACTAATGCCCCTGATTCGACCTGAGTAAAGCCAATTTCTCGGGCGATCGCTTTCAATTCATCGAATTCACTTGGTGTCCAATACTTCCGCACGGGTAAATGCTCTAAACTCGGTTGCAAATACTGCCCAATGGTAATATGTGATATTCCTACTGTCCGTAAATCTATCATCGTTTCTCTAATTTCAGGAATAGTTTCGCCATGTCCGACCATTAAGCCCGATTTGGTGATAATTTGCGGATTCAACTCTTTTACCGTCTGTAATACTCCCAAAGAGCGATCGTATTTAGCCCCACGTCTGACTACGCCCTGTAACCGCCTCACCGTTTCGATATTGTGGTTGTAGCAAACAGGATTCGCACTTACAACTTTTTCAATACAACTGCGATCGCCTCTAAAGTCTGGAGTTAAAACCTCAATTTTAATCTCTGGTTTAAGCTCGCGGATGGCAATTATCACATCCACAAAATGAACAGAACCTTGATCGGGCAAATCATCACGGGCAACCGAAGTTAAAACAACGTACTCTAATCCCAATAGAGCGATCGCTTCGGCTACTTTTTGCGGTTCACTTCGATCCAACGGCATCGGCGCATGACCTTTATCGACTTGGCAAAATCCACAATTGCGCGTACAGGTTGCTCCCATTAATAAAAATGTCGCAGTCTTATTGGCATAGCATTCTGCCCGATTCGGACATCTTCCTTCTTCGCATATAGTGTGAATATTTCGCTCTTTAATGATCTTTTGCACTGTAGATATCTCGCTTGCCTTGCCAATTCTGCCAGTTTTAGAGTGGCGCAACCATTCAGGTAATCGTAGGGATGTGGTTTTATTCATAACTTTCTATGCTTGAAGAGAGGGATTTAGTTCAACTTTGTTGTAAATATCTTTGAGACTGATAGAAACCTGTACACGAGAGAAAGTTACTCGATCTTCTAAAGTTTTATATTCTTCAAGTGTCCATTTTTTCTGCCCAACTTTGATATAGTGATTGATTTGGTAGTTGTACCGATCGACTAACAAATATTCTTGGAATGAAGGAATTGTCCGATAGAAGGTAAACTTATCGTTTTGGTCATAGCTGCGAGTTGATTTTGATAGAACTTCTACAATCAAGATCGGGTTGGTAATCGTATCTCTGCGAATTTTTTGATCCTGAAGTATTTGATATTCAAGCATTCCCTGTACGATCATCATATCAGGATAGGTATAGATTTACATCTGGTCGATCTATAAACGCTGATCTGAGACAAAGACATCGTAGGACTGATCTTTTAAGGCAAAGTTCAAAATACTTCCGACATTTAGAGCAATTCGATTGTGATTCGGTGTTCCTCCTGCCATTGGCAAAATTTCTCCATTAATATACTCTTGGCGAGTTTCAGAAATAACCTCGGCATCCAAATATTCTGTTATTGAATAAGAATAGTTTCTTTGAGCAAACATAAACCTTTACCAATTCGATTAGAACTAATTACTTTTGTCTTCGACAGCGATCGCTACAATATTTAACTTCATCCCAACATCTTTCCCATTTTTTACGCCAAGTAAAGGGCAATCCACAGGTAATACAGATTTTAGTTGGCAGGTTAGATTTATTACCTTTATGACTCATGATCGAGCGATTACTTTAAAAATTAGCTAGAAAAATTAGCTAGAAGGATTATCTAGAGATTTAGCAGGAATCATTCCTGTTAGACGGGCGTAGGCAAAAAGTCCACCTGCATCGATCACGGGTGCCACTTCACCGAGAGATTTTAAAATAAATACTTCTCCTGTTGTCTCATTTGTAATTTGATTTTGATCGAAGTCTAAGGTAGCTGTTTGTCCAGTGCTAAAGCGATCGCAAAGTCTGTCTATCGATTCCCACGGATAAAGTTCGCCTGTGGCTGTGCTATTTCTAAAAAAGATGCGAGCATAGGACTGAGCCACTACTACCTCTACACCTGCGGCACCTAGAGCAATGGGAGCGTGTTCGCGCGATGAACCACAGCCAAAGTTTTCCCCAGCAATGATAATTGGATATTGGGTTTTAGTTGCGTCAGCCATCATAAATTTACCAAAGCGATCGGGCAGCCCAATCATGGCGTAACTTCCTAGCTTCTCGTATTCATCAGGTTTTGAAGGTACTAAAGTTAAATACTCGGCAGGAATAATCTGATCGGTATCAATATTGTCATCTACCACAAACACCAACCCTTTAATAACTTTGCTCATAGTTCTTTGAATACCTTATTTTTTGAATACCTTATTTAGTGACATCAATTTGAATAAATGCACTTTAATAAATGCATAGTACAAGTCTATCTAAAAAAACCTTTTATATCGAAATTTATAGCTTAGGAAGGCTTAGGTTAGTCCGCTAAACTTGGATATTAAGTCATCAAAGCGGCTTAAAACCTTACCTTGGGTTAGATAGTAGGTAGCATTATCGTAAATTATGGGATTTTAAAGCTTACAAATAATGTAATGTCATATACAGAATTGACAGTGATAGTTTCTGTAGATTTAATTCAAATAAGTTCAAATAAATCCAAATTAAGTCAGGTGTGAGATCCAATCATGAACAAGTTAGCAATTATGACTTTGGGGGCGATCGCCTCTCTAGCCACATTAGATATTACATTAATTAGCAGTGCTTCAGCAGAAACTCAATCTGTTGCACCAAAAACCTCTCCTGCAAACACATTTCAAAAGTTATCTAACGAAAATGGTGCCTTATCACAGGTAACTTCTGTTTCTCAGCTTTCCGATGTGCAGCCTACCGATTGGGCATTTAGCGCGCTTCAGTCTTTAGTTGAGCGTTATGGTTGTATTGCAGGTTATCCCAACGGAACCTATCGTGGGAATCGGGCTACAAGTCGTTATGAGTTTGCGGCAGGTTTGAATGCTTGCTTAGACAAAATCAACGAATTAATTTCCCAAGGATTAGCTGATAAGGTTGGTAAAGAAGATTTAGCCACCCTCCAAAGACTCCAAACTGAATTTGCGGCTGAACTTACCGCATTAAAAGGTCGTGTCGATGCTTTAGACGCAAAAACAGCAACCCTAGAAGCTCAACAATTCTCGACGACCACCAAATTAAATGCGGAAGTAATTGTATTAGGGGTTGCCGCAACTAAAATTAGAAATAATGGACCAACTGATAACGTGACCCTTGGTTCTAGAGTTCGTCTTAACTTTGATACTAGCTTCACTGGTAGTGATAGCTTGAATATTCGTTTAAATGCTCAAAACGCCATAGCAACTGGATCTGGTGGTTTTCCATTTGGGGATCTTGATGCAGGTACTAATGAAACCAGATTACTACCTAGCGTATCCAGTGGTAATACCTTTGTATTGGATAATTTAATCTATACCTTCCCTGTCGGTGAAAAGCTAAGAATTTATGTTGGTACTGCAATTACCGACGTTACCTTCATTGGTGTTGACGCTGTTACCCCTCTTGGTAGCTATGCGACTGGTGCAATTTCTAACTTTGCTAACAGTAACCCTGCGCTCTATACCCAAGTTACAGGAGCAGGTGGAAGTTTAAGTTATAAGTTTAGTGATAGCTTTGTTGCAACTGCTGGTTATGTTGCTGAAGCTGGTGCTGGTCAAAATCCAAATATTGGATTAACTGGTGGTGGTCGGACGATCTTTGGTAACCTCAACGCTTATTTGGGTAAGGCAACATTTGGTCTATTCTACGCTAATACCTTCTCCCCATTTGCAGGTGTTAACACTGGAGCCGGTAGTGTAAGAGCGGCAGGGTCTGACATCTTTGGTAATACTGTCCCCAATGTTACAGCTAATACTGTTGCCTTCCAAGCTCGCTATGACTTTTCTCCTAAGTTCCAATTAGCAGGTTGGGTTGGTTATACAAATGCCACATCTGATGTACCTGGTAATGCTGAAATTATTAACTATGCAGTTCAACTTCTATTCCCTGACCTATTCAGAGAAGGTAACCTTGCTGCTTTAACCTTTGGACAACAACCTACCGTAGTTAGAAGTGGGGCTGGGATAGTTGCCGATCGTGGAACTGGGTTCCACATTGAGGGTTCGTATAGATTCCAAGTCAATAAGTATATTTCTATCACCCCTGGTGTAATTTACTTAACCAGACCAGATCAAGACCCTGCTAACCCCGGTGCTGTGGTTGGTGTTCTTAGAACTTCCTTTGTATTCTAGACAACTTCATATAATCTAAATTGTAAGCAGTAGATGGATTTAATAAACCTCTGCTGCTTTTGTACTTTTTAACCTGCTATATACCAACTACTTAATATTTTGAAATATGAGACGTAGAAGTGCATTTCTGGCGATCGCCTGTTTAACATCTCTAACTATTGTCGCAACTTCTGGATGCGGAGAA
>CAZLKI010000174.1:0-6636 GCA_964560035.1 uncultured Synechococcus sp. | reverse complement strand
AATAAACGAGCTGCTCAAAAATCCCAGTATAAGGGAGAGTTTTTTCTGGCAGATCGATCTGCGAATCAAGCTGGAATGATATTTTTAGATTTTTTTCAGATGGACAGGGATGGAAATTCAAATGGAATCATTGCGATAGATTTAGGAAGTTGGGAATATGATTAAAAATGAACGCCAATACAAAATCACAAAAGTTCAATTAAGCAAATTTGAAGAAGCTTTAATCGAGATGATTAAGGTTAAAGATACGGCTAATCAGGAAGATTTACTATTACGCCAAGTACATGTGGAAGCATTGCAAAGTCAGGTTGATGAACTGAAAGAAGAGATTCAAGATTATGAGTTACTAATCACTGAACCAATAATTCATGAACTTAATTCAATAGAATCATTACCATTGCTTCTGATCAAAGCCCGTATTGCCGCTAACCTTACCCAAAAAGATCTTGCCAAACAGCTAGGTTTAAAGGAGCAACAAATTCAAAGATATGAAGCAACAGACTATGCTTCTGCCAGTCTATCTCGCATCATTCAAGTCTCTCAAAAGCTAGATATAAAGTTAAAACCTCCTAAAACTCGAAAAAGACTTAGATCTTTAACAGGTTCAACTTCTTTTATAAAACTATATGTAGGACAAGAACGGAAGGATTCATCTAAAAAACACAAGCTACAGTAAAAGATTTTAGAGGGGGACTATAGATTTTATCATCGTTTTAAGACCTAAAAACCCAAATCCGACTTAGCAACTTCGGCAACTCTTAATACTTCTAAGGTAGAAATTTCTTCCCAAGGTACTTCACCGACTTCACGATAGAATTGATCGTCATAGGCGCGGGTTTGAATGACTACAGGCATGGGTACGGCATGACCTAATACCAGTGCTTGTTGTTTAGAATCGAGTTTAGATAATACCGATCGCAAGTTGGCACTACCAGCTACACCTGTAAAAATTGCTTCGATATCTTTTTCATCATTTAATAAAGCCGTAATTCTCGTACCGATTTGCGACATCACTTCGTTATCAATTCCAGAAGGGCGTTGATCGACAACTAGCAAAGTTACAAAATATTTCCGCATCTCGCGGGCGATCGTGCCAAAGATAGTTTGTTTGGCTGTCATTGGTGCCAGAAACTTGTGAGCTTCTTCGATCGTAATCATTAGTTGTTGGGGGCGATCGCAAATATTTTTAGTTTGAAGAAACTTCTCAGCTTTGCGGACATATTCATGATGAATACGCCTTGTAATAATGTTAGTTGCCAACATATAAGAGAGGAGATTTGATTGGGAGCCAAACTCAATTACTACGTGTTTTTGGGCGGCGATCGCATCGAGAATTTGCTTAATATAATTATGCGGACAACTACTTTTAATATACTTAAGATCGTCTAAGCGATTTAGCTTTCTTTGCAATGCCATAATTGATGACTTGCTACCCATTTTTTGTTCGCAAAATTCTTGAATTTCGATATTAGACATCGCTAGTAAGCGCGTAATCCAACTTTTGCCAAACTCATTGCGGAGAATAATGGCATTTTCTAAACTTGCTTCGGATAGATTTAATTCATCTTTAATTAACATCAAATCTTCGACATCAATTTGATCGTAACTAATATAAAGTTCTTGGGCATCTCTGACTCCACGCCGTAGAGTTGACTCTGGATCGAGGGTATAGATTTGCACTTGGGCGGGAAATAGTTGGCGCAAGCCTTTAACTGTACTAAATTTTTTGCCTTCGCGTGCAGCTTCCCATCCATATTCAGAGTGCATATCAAAGATTAAATTAACTGCGGCTTGCTTGCGAATTACCCCTGAAAGTAACAATCTAGTTAAAAATGATTTACCCGTTCCAGACTTACCAAAAATGCCATTACTGCGCTCGACAAATCGATCCAAATCTAAACAAATAGGTACGGGCATATCAATTGGTTGCCCGATCGCAAAGTTACGTTTAAAAGGATTATCTTCCGATCCAAAAATAATCTTAAAATCATTATCAACCGCATCAAATACTTGACTAAAATGACTGGGAACTGTTTTTACAGGTTGTAAACTTACTTCTTGCGGTTCCTCACCAAAATCTAACTGCCGATTCAAATTATTTAACTGTCTGACAACAGCAAATTCAGGTGCTTTTTTACCTTTAATTTTCTTAATATCAATCAAAATATCCAAAGGATCGGGCGGCGTAAACATTAACATCGGCATTAAATTAATTGTGCCAAAGGTGGTAGTTCCTGATAAAACCTCAGCCAAAAAAGTGTTAGTAGGATCGGGAGGATTAATTAAAATGCGTTGACTCGAAGTTCCCAAACTGACATCGGTGAGCATACAAAAAAATCGCGATCGCTTCCCTTGAACTACTAAAAACTTCCCCACTCGCATATCTTCAACCGACACATCACCATTTAGCCGAACTTCCAAGCCCTGACTCAAAGACCCTTGGACAACTACTCCTAAAGATGGCAATAAATTCATGCAGGTTAGTAATTAATTTAATATGTTCATAATTATATGAAGTTGATAACAGGAAATAATACTAAAATTGCTCTAGTTTTAGATATTTTGATTGAATTTTTGCTAAAAACTTAATTTTTAGGCTTAATTTCAGTTTAATTCACAATAATCCGAAGTTGAATTTGTTGTAGAGTAAAAATACAGAGTAGGAATATAGAGTAGGGGAAAAGTTTTTTGATTTCTATAGAGCGCGTCACCAAAATTTATCTCACTCCGCTTAATTCCTTAATATTTGAGGCACAGAGCATCCATCGCCAGTATCACGAACCCAACACAGTCCAAATGTGTACTTTGTCAAATATTAAATCGGGGCGTTGTCCTGAAGATTGTAAATATTGCCCCCAAAGTGCGAGGAATAACGCCGATATTTCCAAATACGAACTTTTATCTGTAGAGGCGGTACTTAGTCAAGCTCAAGAGGCTAAGGCTAATGGATCTACTCGTTTGTGTATGGGTGCGGCATGGCGACAAATAAATGATGGTGAGGACTTCGATCGAGTATTGAAGATGGTTGAGGGCGTAGCAAGTCTGGGCATGGAAGCTTGTGTAACTTTAGGAATGTTGAGGCTAGATCAGGCACAAAGATTAGCCGCAGCAGGACTAACCGCCTACAATCACAATCTGGATACATCAGCAAAATTTTATCCTGAAATTATTACCACTAGAACCTACAGCGATCGCCTAGAAACTATTAAAAATGTGGCAGCCGCAGGGATTCAAGTCTGTTGTGGGGGCATAGTGGGGATGGGAGAGTCAGAAAGCGATCGGATTGAATTACTGCATACTTTGGCTAATCTCGATCCTCAGCCTGAATCGGTACCAATTAACGCTCTATCACCAATTGAGGGTACGCCTTTGGGACATCTCGATCCTGTTAATCCTATTATTTTAGTCAGGACGATCGCCACCGCTCGTATTTTAATGCCCAAGGCGATCGTGAGGCTCTCCGCAGGTCGAAATGAGTTAACCGTGAGCGATCAGGCTCTGTGTTTTTTGGCAGGGGCAAATTCTATTTTTAGTAGTGAAAAGCTCTTGACTACTGTGAACCCCAGTTTGGATCGAGATGCTGAAATGTTTGCTCAGTTGGGACTAACGGCTAGAACGTAATATAATCAAAACTTAATTGCAAGCTACTCTTCTTAAAATTTAACTTAATACTTAACCGTAAAACAAATGACTTCTTATGTTGTTGCCGTTCCCGCTACCACTGGAAATTTAGGGGCTGGATTTGATTGCCTCGGAGCAGCTTTAAGTTTATATAATAGATTTGAATTTTCCCTTGGTTCGGAACTACAAATTAAGGCATCAGGGCTTTATGGCAAGGACATAGTTAAAGATGAGACAAATTTAATCTATACAAGTTTAGTTAAGTTTTTCGAGCATATAGACCTTCCAGTTCCTTTTATATCCATAAATATTGAAGCAAATATTCCGATGGCTAGGGGACTAGGTAGCTCTGCCACAGCTATTGTCGGAGGAATTATGGGCGGTAATTTATTAGCTGGTTCGCCCTTAACGCAAAAAGAATTATTAGATTTGGCGATCGCGATCGAAGGACATCCCGATAATGTGGCGGCAGCGATGCTAGGTGGTTGTCAGTTATCAGCGACAAGACTAGATGGCAGTTGGGAGATTTGTCCGATTAGTTGGCATCCAGATATAGCGATCGCCGTGGCAATTCCTAATTTCGAGCTATCTACTGCCGCAGCCAGAGCCGTCTTACCCCAAACTGTACCGATGGCTGATGCAATTTTTAATGCCGCACATTTGGCTTTGCTTACCCAAGCACTGAGTAAAGGTAATGCTCAGTGGCTGCAAACTGCCTTACAAGATCGACTGCATCAACCCTACCGCGAGAGTTTAATTATAGGTATTAAGGATGTGGAAAAAGCGGCGATCGCCTGTGGAGCTTACGGAATGGTAATTAGTGGTGCGGGTCCGACTTTATTAGCACTGGGGCATCCTAAAAATATCAATGCGATCGCTAAGGGAATGGTTTTAGCTTGGCAAGGTGCGAATGTTATATCAACAACAAAAATTCTATCTATTGCCAGTGGTGGTACAACTTGTAACGCAAATTAAATATAAATTAATAGAGCCCACATTCCGCTCATAAATGAAGAGAAGCTATGATTCTGAACGGGTTAGGATTTGTATCCGCATCATTTATCTGCACCAATTTCATAATTATTTTTGCCTCCCCATTTAAAGTGGAATGTGGGTTGAGCTAATCAAATTTTAATAAATTATTGATATTGGTAATTATGCTTACATTAGTTGCGATCGCTTTAATGTTAAGTTTAGTCGTACAAAAATTTGTACATAATTATTCAAGAGTGTGCTCGTAAAATCCCAAATCGGAGCCAAGATCGGAGATTAAAGCCACAACTAATAATTAAAATACAGAAGTTTGACAGAAGTTTGTAAATATAAAAATCTCGATTTTTTGAGAACTTTAATAAAATAAATTTTGTCACTCAAAACTTTAGTCAGTAAAGACTTTAATCAATAAACATTCGACAGTCATCAACTAGGCAAAGCTATGTCACAGATCCTCGATTCAGTTCCTGAACACCACGATCAAAAATTAGTCTGCTGCTATGTAAATGTCACCAGCAAGATACAGGTAGCAAGAATTACAAATATCGATAACTGGTACTTTGAGAAAGTAGTATTTCCGGGACAGCAGTTAATATTTCAAACCGTTATTGATGCCCAGCTAGAGATCCATTCAGGAATGATGGCAAGCTCTATTTTATCTGATGTTATCCCTTGCATTCAAATCCAAATTCAAGAGGAATCTCAGTTAGTACCCAGTTGGTTGCCAAAGGTACCTCGTAGCGTTGAAGAAACAAAAATAGAAGCCATTTCTTAATTATTATTATCAATCTGTCATTGCCCTGCCGAACCTTTACTTAGATATTAATGGGTTTTAGGATGTCATAAATAAGACCTTTAATTTCTGATATTTAAGTTACATTTAGTAGGTGCATATGAAGAGTAAAGATTTTTAGAATAGATTTTTAAGAATGAATACAAGATTTAAATTTGCGATCGCCTCCGATCTTCATATTGCCCTGCCCCACACAATTTGGCACCATCCTTCGCGTTTTCATCTTGTCGAATTTAGTATTTCTGCATTTGAGGTAGTTTTAGAACAAATTGCTAATCTCGATCTGGATTTCCTCTTATTACCCGGAGATCTAACCCAACATGGAGAACCTGAAAATCATGCTTGGTTAGCACAGAGATTATCTCAGCTTCCTTACCCTGTCTATGTAATTCCGGGAAATCACGATCTGCCTAGACCTTCGACCATGAATGAGTTCACGCCTTTCTATCAAGATTTTGGTTATGAAGATCGATCTAAGCTTTACTATACAAAGCAAATCTTGCCCAAAGTTACATTAATCGGGCTTAACTCCATCAACTTTAATCAAGACGGCGAACAATTAGGCGTAGTCGATCGAGTTCAATTAGATTGGTTGGAGCTAGTTTTACAAAATATTTCTGCTGATGAATTGATTTTAGTCACAATCCATCACAACGTGGTCGAGCATTTACCCAAACAAAAAACAAATCCCCTTGGCAAACGATATATGCTCAGTAATGCCGATCGCCTGTGCGAAGTTTTACATAAATATAACGTCAAGCTAGTTTTTACAGGGCATCTGCACGTTCAAGATATTGCTAAAAGCGATCGCTACGATCTTTATGACATTACTACTGGCTCTTTGGTTAGCTATCCTCATCCCTACCGTATCCTTAATTACGCAGAGGGCAAGCTAGAAATCGAATCTCACTTCATTAAATCTATTCCTGAATGTCAAGATTTGCAGCATTTTTCTAAGGAATGGATGGGCGATCGGGCGGTGCCTTTTGTCATGCGACTACTTACCGAACCACCACTTTGTACCGAGCTTCATCTGGCTGAAGAAATGGCTGAGGATTTACGATATTTTTGGGCAGATATTGCTGGTGGCGATGCTAAGTTTAGTTTTCCGCAGTTTTCATCAAAAGCCAAACATTATTTTGAATCCTATAACGATCGCCCACCCGCCGATAATAATATTATTCTGAGTCTTTAAATATTGTGAGAACGGGCATGGATGCTCCTACACA